>NZ_JBQCJW010000034.1:0-39962 GCF_051967575.1 Solibacillus silvestris | reverse complement strand
ACGACTGGAGTATTTTTTTTGTCCATAGCTAAAAGCTTTTTAGAACCCCCCGCATAGCAGGGGGTTTTCGTTTTCAATAAAAAGGCTCGTTCAAATGTTAACCTTTTGAACGAGCCTTTCTTATTTTCATATAATATTCACTTTAAATATTGTGCTTTTGTTTCAATTAAAATCTGTTGTAGTCTCTTTAATTTTTCAATGACACTATTGGAAGTTTTCGTTAATTCCTCCAAATGCCTTTCCGCTAAATGCTTTTCGCCGGCTGTATGTGCATTTACCGCTTCTTTCGCAATCTCATACACTTTTAGGAATGGCGCTTCTAGTTCGATATAGACTTTTTCGCCGCTCAATAATTCCTTGCCTTTTCCATAATACCACTGACCTAAATTAGAATCGAGAGGAGCGTTTAAATTCAGGCTTCCCATCTCTTCAAAGCCCAATAATAAATTATAGATTTTCCAGCGCCATAATAAATGATCCGTTATTGCTATTTCAATAATATCTTCTTGTGAAATAATAAAGTTTTTAGAAATTGTTTCTGACCGGTACTCGTCGATCATTTTACTCAATGTATAAATAGCGGCACCCGTATCGAAAGCAATCTTTTTGCTTTGTACGGTGCTTTCCGTCATGCTTCTGTTGCGATCCGCGATTTCTGAGGCGGACTGTGCTTGGTGGCGCGTTGTGGAAGCAATTTCCTCAAAACGGGCCCCTTGTGTTTGCAGCGTAGTATTTAGTTCCGATAATGTTTTCGTAATTTGGATGACGTCTGATACGCCTACATGTAGTTCATCTGTCGAACGCTTTGTTAATTCATCTATGTTTTCTGTAATATGCAATAACGCTTTAATGTCTGTGTCAATCGATTGTACAGAGCGTTTTGTGTCATCTGCCAATTTACGCACTTCTTCCGCTACAACAGCAAAGCCCTTTCCTGCTTCACCTGCACGGGCAGCTTCGATTGAGGCATTCAGTGCCAATAGATTCGTTTGGTCAGCAATTCCCTGAATAAGCGCCATTACATTCGATACACTATGTACACGTTCCACTAAGTTCGCTACATTTTGACGGACCGCCTGCTGCCCTTCGTCGGTATTTTGCAAAATGGTGGACACTTGCTGCAATGCGGCCAGATCCCCGTTTAATTCGGTTAATGATGCTTGTGTATGTATGGAGATATCGCCAACGGATGCTGCGATTTCTTCAATGCTCGCATCTAGCTCTAACATTAAGTCATTTGCCAGTTTTACGTCGTTATGCTGAACATCCTGGAATTGAATAAGCTCTTTAATTTGGTCTAGTTGTGTATTATAAGTAATAATTTCGCCTAATCCATTTACGACAGAGCCACCCTGAATTTCAATATACGTTTCAACAATGATTTGAATATCCAATGTTACTAGGCTATCATATGCCAACAATGTATCGAGCAGTTTTTTATAATCACGTCCGCACTGCTTTGCGATTAGCGGGATGATCAATTGGTTTATCAATGTATAGGCGGAAATCATCCAGTTTGGAAGGACGCCGATTCTTGCGTGAGTATAGGCGATTTTTCGTCGCTTGAATACATATTCGAGATTCAGTTCATCCTGAAAAAGGCTAGAGAAGTGGTGATCAAATGTGACTTTCAATCGTTCTACACTGGAATGCTCCAATATAATTTTTTTAAACTCCGGGATATCAAGCAGGCGTGCATAAAAATTATCCAAAATTTCATTGCGGTTTTCATTGTAAATTTTATTTAATAATGATACCGAATTGCGACGTACATGGTTTAATGCTAAAAAGTCCAGCTTCTCTTTAAATCTTTCATTAGTCTCTATATCTGAATCTGATTGCTGACCGAAATATTCGTAATTGTCAATTTTACTTTTACCGAACATAGAAGTATCCCCTCGCTACGACACGCAGAATTTTTTGTGAATATTTGAAATAATAATTTAATAATACTATATTACCATTTCCACAAAAAGGATTTAATGAACTTTTTTCTACTATTCTACTTCCGGCAATTCTGAATCCATACCGAATTTTTGTCGGAAACCGCATTTTTTGCATAGCTCTTCAATCGCTTCTCGTCTTGAGAAACCATCGACTAAATTTTGTGCGCGTTCATTGCTTATAATGTCGCCAAATTGCTTGTCATGCACATTGCCTAAATTGATGACACCCTCACCATCTAAGCAGCAAGGTACGACTGAGCCATCCACTAAAATCGCTGCATGTGTGCGCAGGGCATGGCAAAACCCTTTCCCTTCATCCGCTTTTTCCAGTAAGCTTGGCCAGCGGAATTCGTGATCTTGGTTTAAGTAAATATTTTTGGCGATTTTTATACCCGAGCCCATTTCCACTCGTTCCTGAATCTCATAATCCAGTTCATATTCTTTTTCCAATATTTCGAGCGTCTCGCGGTTTCTGCGATTCGCCAACTCCGAAATATTATTGCGCTGCAGATTCCATAGGCGGTAAGAAATGATGACATTATGTTCACGCACATCCCGTACAAATTCCAAAATATCGCCCAAATATTTCTCCCGGTTTTCAGACCCTTCATGCCCATCAAAGCTGTGGAGCGAAAAATTGATTTGTCTGAGCGCAGGTTTGCCCAATAGCTTGTCTCGATTTTTTTTAATTAAAGTCCCGTTCGTCGTAATATTGACTTTAAAGCCTTTTTCATGGGCAATGTCCAGTAGTTGGCCAATCCGCGGATGCAGCAGAGGCTCTCCTTTAACATGTAAATAAATATATTTCGTATAGCCGCTTATTTCATCTAAAATATGGGCAAATTGCTCTACCTTTATTAGCCCTTTTGCTCGCTCTGTAGGTGGACAAAAGCTGCATGCTAAATTACAGACACTCGTAATTTCGATATACACTTTCTTAAAAGTTTTCAACGTTCGTTCACCGTTCCTTTTCACTTTTTTTATTACGCTTCAATATTTGAACAATAGTTTTAATTGTACCAAATTCCTTCTATAAATAGATAGTCGTTCGAGCAAATGAAAAACTGCCCAGATAGGATTTTTCCTTCTAGGCAGTTTTCATTTTATCCTCGATATCGGACAGATAAGCCTTTTAAAAATTTGCGGGCAAAGTTGTCGCCGCACTCTTTATAGTTTCGATGGCCCGGTTTGCGCATAATCGCACCGAGTTCGCCTTTTGATACGGCAATGCCGCCTTCATCCAGCACATCAAGCATGTCTTCGGTTGTTAGCTGACACGCCACTTTCAGTTTTTTCAATATCATGTTGTTCACATGGTCAGGCTTTTCTTGTACCGGCGCGGCTTGCCCTTCTTTTTTCGGCATCGGACCGCGTTTATACGTAATTAAGCCATTGAAAAATGCCTCCAAATTTTTATGATTCACTTTCAATTGGTCATAATCTGCCGGTACTTCTGCATCCTTTTCCAAAGATTTCGTTAAAATTTTTGGCATATCCTCATGCGAAACCGTCACGCCGCCTAATTTAAAAATTTCAATCATTTCTCTATTTTTCAAATCCAATGCATAACGCACACGGATTAAAATATCGTTATTATCCATAATTGCCTCCATCATGTTTTGCTAAAGCCTATTATAACAGACGTTGAGGCAAGGTTGTTAATCGGACTGCTTAAATAGAGAGCATCGTCTTATAGGCGATCTGTTTTTCCGCTTTCATCAATTGCTTGCTGTACCGCTTTATCATTGTCGGGATTGCCAAGCGGCCCGGACTCATTCGTATTTTTTAAATTCTCGCGCAGACGACGGCCATATTCTTCATCAGCCTCTTCCGCATAGCGAATCATCGTTTCCTGAATGACAGGTGCACACTTTGCCAAATCGGTCGTTAAATTCAGAATGAGGTCATCCTGTTCCCATTTCTCGAATTTCCGGTAAGTCTCACCGGCTTGCTTTGTATCATTTGTACGTTCAATTGATGCTCGTACAATATGTCCTTCCACATAAGGTGTATGCTCTTTTCCATGCTGTGGCGCTTCTTTTAATCCACCTAATAGCGAAGGCTCGTAGTTAATATGCGGATTTTCGTGTGCATCGACTTTATATTGCATTTGTCCCCCGCGCTGATTTGTCGCAACATGCTTTTTCGGGGCATTGATCGGCAATTGTAAATAGTTTGCCCCGACACGGTAGCGCTGTGTATCCGAATAACTGAATGTCCGGCCCTGCAGCATTTTATCATCGGAAAAATCAAGTCCATCCACTAACACGCCTGTGCCAAATGCCACTTGCTCCACTTCAGCAAAATAATCTTCCGGGTTTTTATTGAGCACCATTTTACCGACTGCCAGCCAAGGGAACTGTTCTTCAGGCCAAAGCTTCGTATCGTCAAGCGGGTCAAAATCCAATTCCGGATGCTCGCCATCTTCCATCATTTGCACGAATAGCTCCCACTCCGGATAGTCCCCTTCCTCAATCGCATCAAACAAATCCTGTGTGGCATGATTAAAGTTTTTCCCTTGAATTTCCTGGGCTTGCGCTTGGGTCAAATTGCGAATTCCTTGTTTTGGCTCCCAATGGTATTTGATGAGCACCGCTTTTCCTTCTTTGTTGACCCAGCGATACGTATTGACTCCAGAACCTTGCATCATGCGGTAATTTGCCGGGATGCCCCACGGTGAGTAGATGAGCGTAACCATATGAAAGCTTTCAGGCGAAGCTGCACAAAAATCAAAAAATCGTTCTGAATCCTGACGATTCGTCACAGGATCCGGTTTGAATGCGTGAATCATATCCGGAAATTTGATCGCATCACGAATGAAGAAAATTTTTAAATTATTGCCGACTAAATCCCAGTTGCCATCTTCCGTATAAAACTTTACAGCAAAGCCCCGGGGATCACGCAATGTTTCCGGGGAATGGCCACCATGAATAACGGAAGAAAAACGTACAAATACAGGAGTTTGCTTACCTTTTTCCTGAAATAGCTTTGCACGTGTATATTTGGCAATCGGTTCATCCCCAACCGTTCCATATGATTCAAAATAGCCATGTGCTCCCGCGCCTCGTGCATGAACAACACGCTCTGGAATGCGTTCCCTATCAAAATGGCTAATCTTTTCAATAAAATCGTAGTTTTCCAATGTTGCCGGACCTCGGTCACCCACTGTACGAATTTGCTGATTGTTCGTTACCGGATGTCCTTGTCGATTCGTTAAAATATGCTCTTCATTTTGTTTCTTTTCCATTTGCTCACTCCTTCTTTGCTAAGGATTGGCAAATATTGAAATAATTATTCAAAGAGCCGAACAAAATATGAATTCCAAAACAACAAAAAGGAGATTGAGTCGTTTTTCACATCCCAATCACCTAATCTTTCATTTTACCGCAGTGTTTTTTATGTTGTTTGCTTTGGCCTTAATGTATGCTTCAATACTTTACCCGATGCATTTCGCGGCAATTGCCCCAAAAAGTCGACCTCATACGGCACTTTATATTTTGCAAGCTGTGTACTGCAATAGCTTAGCACTTCATGCTCCATTAAATGCTCGCCTTCTTTCAGGACAACAAATGCCTTTGGTACTTCCCCATATACTTCATGCGGCACACCAACGACAGCAGCCTCTAAAATTTGAGGCATTTGGTAAAGCACTTCTTCAACTTCGATTGGATAAATATTTTCTCCTCCGCGAATGATCATATCCTTTTTACGGTCCACTATATATAAATACCCTTCCTCATCAAAGCGCCCTAAATCCCCGGTATACAGCCATCCATTCCGAATCGCATATGCTGTTTCTTCCGGTGCGCGTAAATAGCCTTTCATAACTTGTGGTCCTTTCACACAAATTTCTCCTACCTCCCCTACTGGCACAACTTCCCCATTTGGATCGCGCAATTGAATTTCTGTGCGGTCTAACGGCTTTCCAACCGAGCCGATTTTCATTAATGCGGCTTCATCCAACAATGAGCTGGCAGCAGGCGTATTTTCTGTTTGGCCATATAAATTTTGGACTTTTACATTCGGGAACGTATCCTTTAAACGCTTTACGAGCTCGTATGGCATTGGTGCAGCGCCATAGCAGAATAGGCGTAATTGACTGAAATTATAAGTTTGCAATTCTCGTTTGCTTAACAAAATCGTATACATCGCTGGCACACCAAAGAAAATGGTAGCATTTGTTTCCACTAAATTTTTCAATGTTTGATCTGGCGAGAACGCTTCTTCGATAATAACCGTCCCGCCTTTTAAAATTGTAGGTACTGCGAAGACATGACTTCCTGCACAGTGGAATAATGGTGTACAAATAAACATGCGATCATTGCTTGTCATATTCATCGAGTCTGACCAAATTTGAGCCGTTTCCAAAATGTTGCGGTGACTGAGCATAACGCCTTTTGGTTTTCCTGTAGTTCCCGATGTATACATGACAACTGCTGTATCCACAAGTTCCAATTGCGGTAATTCTGAAGATATGCTTATGCTTTCGTCATTCAGAATTTCCTGAATTTGCGCAAGCGAGAGTACTTCTTGAAACTCATATGTTGTTGCATCGACAGTTGCTTGCAGCTTTTCATCATAGATTAAGAGCTTTGCCTCAGAATGCCTAAAAATAAAATCCACTTCAGGAGGAGCCAGCTTTGTATTAACAGGCATCACGGTTAACCCTGCCATTTGCACACCGTAATAAACAGCCATAAATAAGCTGGAATTCAACGCAAACTCTGCCACTATATCATTTTTTTGATAGCCCTTTTCCACAAGATAATAGGCAATTTTTTGCGCCTTGTTTAATAGTTCCGCGTATGACCACACTTCATTCCCGAATTGAAGTGCCTCTGCCTGTGGTGCTGCCTCTGCTTGCTCAACTAACGCTTTTAAAATTGTCATTCAACATCCCCCTTTTAAAATATCCAATATTCTAAATTTTAGCAATATTTAAACCATTAATGCAATATATTCTATTGATCATTTATCTTTATATTTTTAAGCTGCCCTATTTAAAAGAAGATGCGAAAGGCTAAGCATTTATTTTAAATAAATTGGATGTTTACCGCTCTTTTTGCAGTCCAAAGTATATTTGCTGAATATAGCAAAAAGTAGCTGTTTTTGTTTGAACATAAAATTAAGCGAAAATGGACAAATTAAATATTGAAGAATAGAAAAAGGAGTGAATTAGCCCAGCCTTTTGAATTCTTCATTACAAAAAGTCATTGAGGAGGAAAGCTATGCCAACTTTAGAGGTGAAATGTACTGTATCCAATTGTTTTTTCCATGCAAAGGGTGATTTTTGTGGTGCTGAAAAAATAGAAATTGATATGGATTATGGTGCCGACAAAAAGGAACGGACAGAGTTTGCTTCTGATTTTGATTTACGGAGGCCAATAGAAAAGGCAGCTCATTCAACAGATACATGCTGCAAAACATTCATCTCTAAAAAAGATGCATCGAAACACACGTAAAAGGCCAATTTTGATGAAGCTGTCAAGAAAGCAAAAACTTTCTCGACAGCTTCCTTTTTCAGCATATTTTAGCCTAGTGTGGTCCATTGCGGTCCAAATTTATGCTTCCAGGAACTTCATTTAGCTTATACACACTACTGTCCACTTCCAAACTTTCCTTTAATGGCTTAAACGGAATTTCATCGACGGTTTTCACCTCATTTGCCTGTGCGAGTATGGCTAGCGTATCATTATAGGAAAGACCCGATGCTGCATTCAGCCGTTTCACCTCATCAATATCTGTTCCGGCTTCTGTATATTTTTTACCATTCATTCTTCCACCTCCTCTTCCATTAGGATGTACGAGGAAATGTCGTTTATGTAAGCGATATAAATGTCGTTGCCAGAAAGGATTCTTTTAACGAATTAGCTTATCTCCACTTACTTAACATTTTTCATCATTAAGCTGTATGGCGAACTTCCTTAAATAACAACACCCCGATCAGGCCAATTACAGAAAAGACGACAGGTACAATAAAGCCATAATAATAGGCATATTGCAAATTCCCGGATGCACGCTGAACATTATCCAATATCGCACCCAACATGATCGGCAATAATACTGCGCTTAAAAAGCCCCCAGTATTGGCGAATCCAGAAACTATTCCGGATTCCTCCAAAGGGAACGAACGGCGTACAGCGGCAAAAGTTAAAGCACTCGCTCCATAGCCGTAGCCGATCATAAAGAAAAGCACGATGACCCAAAATATAGTTGGCTGCCCCTGAAATAGCAGAAAGGCAAACCAACTCATTAAAACTGCAACCTGCACGACTATATACGGTCTTTTAATCGTATCGAACAGGCTCGCAATCCAACTCATTAATGGGGCTCCTATAATCGCCCCGACAAGGCCGACCATAATTAATTGGCTCGCTTCGGAACGAGTCATCCCATATAGATCGATTCCATAAGGCACGGCCCAAGAACTTATAAAGCCAACATATCCGCCAACTACACCGAAGTGACATAAAAATAACGCCCATGCTTGACGAGTCGAAAATATTCTCTTCACTATTGCACCCGTTTTTTCCCGTTGCGCATTTTCCGCTGCGACTAGCAATTGCTTTTCCGAATAAGGTTTTGCATTTTTAATAAGGACAATATACAATAGTAAACCGCATGCGCATACTAACAACCCTAATGATAAAAATGCTCCTCTCCACCCGAGCAATAAAATCCATGCAGAAAAAGGAACGGTCGCTAATAGGAAACCTAGGCTTCCTGTCATCCCTGCAAAGCCTACTAATCGAACAAATTCCTTTTTGTGAAACCACCCCGCCAAAATGAGCATCATATTCACCCAAATGGTCGCATCACCTATGCCAGTAAGGATTCTCGAAAGAAAGAGCACAAATTCATGTGTCCCGATACTATAAAAAATCGTCCCCACACCAGTAAGCAACGCACCAAAAATAAGAAAGAAGTTTGGTCCAAAACGATCTGCCAATATCCCCATCGGAATTTGCAAACTCGTGTAGACAAAAAATTGAACACCTGTAATGAGACCGATTGTCGTAGCTGTTATATTAAAATCCCTCATCAATTGATCAGTAATTAATCCCGGTGCGGTTCGTTGACTTGCCATCAACAAATACGTAAGCAATACCGAAACAAATACAACCCACCTGTACTTGCTATTTTGTTTTTCCAGTAACCTCTACTCCCATTAATGTTTACTATATATATATGAACTTTCCGTACCGCTAAAACCCTTTTCATATTCATTTTTCATGGGGATTGGCAACATAATTTTTTTGCGTCCGATCATTTTCATAAAGTCTTTGCTTATACATATAAATAATAATATGCAGCTTATTATGCATACAATGGAAGAAATATTTTAAGCTTACGGTTATTACTTTCAGGAAAAAATCATTAAAGGAAGTGGAAATATCCTTCAAATAGGTCCATTGCCTATTAGCACAATTCGACTGGATCGAGGAAAAAATCAAGTGGTGTACTACCCGCATGTGATTTTTAGCGAAAATTATTTATGGGAGAATACAATGAATCATGCGATAACCGAACAAGTAAAAGAACTAATCTCACAACAGATCGGGAATATGCCGACAACTGTAGATCAAATGCTCGGACTTTATGAAATTAAAAATAATCAGCGGCAAGTATTGAGCTTATCTCTTTCCAATTACACGTATCACCAACATGCAGCTCATGGAATGACGTATATACAATCACTTACTTTTGATTTGGAAAAAGAGCGGATTTGTACATTAGGGGATTTATTCAAGCCTGGCAGCGATTATGTCAAAAGGATTTCCGATCTAGTGGAGTTACAGATCCAAGCGCGGGATATCCCCCTTTTAGGTGAATTTACCGGCATTCAACCAAATCAGGATTTTTATATTGCCGATAAAGCGCTTGTTATTTATTTTCAGCTTTATGAAATCACCCCATATGTAGTAGGTTTGCCAATGTTTCCGATTTCCGTGTTTGATTTAATCGACATTATTGATGAAACGGGTCCCCTTAGTAGAATGGCTGTGAATAATTAATTTATAAGAGCTGAAATGCCCCCTCATTGCCAGCTTGTTAGGGGGCATTTCAGTTTTCTTAATATTTCAGATTTTACTAGCTGCATACACCATACGAATTAAATGAGCATAATATAACAAGAAAGTTTGTTTTAATTTGATTCATAGAGGTGAAGGAATTAATGGCGTCATCTTTAGATTACACATCCCCATCCACTCAATTCACTTTTGACATAAATGAAAGCACCTTTGTAAAAAAAGATAATAACAACTTTATTAACGTGTTAGGTGTTCAACAGTTGAATACATTGGATAATGTGTCGCTGCTCGATATTTTTCTAAGCGCAAATAACGTCATAGAACCGCACTATCATCAAAATGCAGCTGAACTCATTTACTGTGTTTCCGGTTCTATTACCGTTTCGATTTTGAATCCATTCACAAAACAGCTTCTCCATTACCCGCTTACACCAGGACAAGTGGCAAACGTTCCACAAGGCTGGTGGCATTATGAAGTAGCCACAGTCGATAACACACATCTATTGGCAATTTTTAATGCACCAACTCCGGAAGTAATTTTAGGATCTGATATATTAAAATTAACACCTGCTAGTATTATGTCCCATACTTACTGCATTGATGAAAATGAATGGAAGCAAGCGATCGAACCAGTTAAACCAAGCATTTTTATTGGCCCGCCCGCAGATTGCAGAAAAGCGGCAGAGCTTACGTCCCATCCTCAAGTGCATCCACAATATCAATTTCCGCAATATGTCCCCTATCAGCAGCAAATGCTTTACGCCCCTCAATACCGGTACTACTAAGTTTAATATGTATGCAAAATAAGTTAATGAAGCGATAGCATTAATAGATAATTACCAAATTACAAAGGCTGAAACGAAAGTGAAAATTTTCGATTCAGCCTTTCTGTCTATAGAGATACCCAGCATTACCCGGTACGCCGAAAAACAGTTTTCCACACACTAAAATTAATGATGATAAGTAAAAGTAAATATATGATTGTCCCATAAGCTATTTTTACCGTCATAAAATAATGTGCACCCGCAATCAAACCTAATGGAATCATTAATAAAAGGTTTTTCCACCCTTGATCATCGTTAATTTCATTGGAAGGCTTAGTAAAAGGAATTTGGCTATCGTGGAAAATATAGCAGATCACAGTGTAAAGAAAGCTCGCGACTAAAACGGCTAATAAATCAGGTATGATTCTTACCCCATAAATGAGGCAAAAAACAATGCTTAAAACAGCATATAGAGGAATATAAAGCTTAACCAAAAAAGCTTTTAAGCTGCCCTTTTTTAAATCTGTAAAATCCTTCATTGGAAAAATTTTATATATCCAAGCTGCTTTATATTTTGCTGAATGGCCAATCATCAACACTGCAGCCGGAATGATGAGCATACTGGAATAGATGAACATATAGCCCATGCTTGATGAGTAATCAACATTCTCTATTCTTACTCCATTAAACATGAAAATAAATGGAATAATAAAAGCAAATCCTAAAGATGGATATACTTTCAGTTTAAACTCGCGCTCTTGTTTCATCATAAGAGCGGCAAAACGATAGAAGGCTCTTTCTTCGCTTGTTGCACAAATTTTTCTTAATAAAAACTCCTTCAGTCGATTGCTCTTTTCTTTTTTTGACTTGCTTGTGCTAAGCAGCTTTTGCAAGTTGCGTTCAAAAGTCGGAATGAGCTTTATATAAAGCCAAATGGATATGAGCGGTATGACGATGGAAAGTATACTGAATCCAATCGTTAATAAAGATTGATCTCCGCTCAGCAGCAATTCATACGGAGCGGCAAACCACATCGGGATGAGAAACATACTCCACCAATGAAACTCCATAACGATATCTACATTAACAAGTTCAAAAGACCGGGCGAGAAACTGATAGCCTATCATCAGAATTAATGACAATCCAATTTGCACGTAATTTATAAGATCCTTCAGCCTCTCTCCATCAAAAAACCTCAAAATCGCGATATACAAAATAGCGGTAAGAACGACAACAAATATATTGATTAAAATAATTTCAAATACAGTTAAAACAAAAAACAAAATTCCTTGCTTAAATAAAGCGACAATCAGCGGAACAGCAGTGATGGCAATCGTTAAATACGTTAAATAGATCAGGATATGCATGAATTTGGCAGCGTTCACTGTTTTATCAGAAATCGGCTTCGTTGAGAGAATACTCCTGTCCCGAACATCGAGTAAGACCGAAGAAAATTCGGAAATCAGCGTTGTCATAATCATAAAAATAAAAATTGCGTACGTAATACTCATTTGAAATAAGTAATTTTCGCCAAATGCCATAAATGGAATAAGGATAAGGCCTATTAAAACGTAAATCCATAAAGACTTGATGTAACCATATTTTTGATCTTCTTTTTTAGCCGCTGACTGGTTATAAAAAGTAGGAACTTTACGCTCATCCATTAATAGTTTCACTTGGAGGATTTGCCGCATTACTGGATAATCGACTCCCATTTTAATGAAAAGAAAACGAACCTTATCAAGCAGCTTAAGTGTTGTGAAATCCTCCATCATCACACCTCTTGCACAACAGAAACGAACTGTTCGCCAATTTCCTTATAATTATCGAAACCTGTCAATTGATTAAAAATCCCTTCCAATGATCCAGTGGCATTGTCCGCCTGCAGCTGTGCGAAGGTTCCGTCAGCAACAACCTTCCCGTCGTTCAATAAAATTATCCGGCTACTGATTTTTTCGACAACATCCATAAGATGGGAAGAGTAAAAGATTGTCTTTCCTTGCGCAGCCAATTGAGCCAATACTTCCTTAAAAATCATGACACTATTCGCATCCAAGCCATTAATCGGTTCATCCAAAAACAGTACATCAGGGTTATGTAATAAACTCGAAATGATTAAAAGCTTTTGCCGCATCCCTTTTGAATAGGATGAAATCCGGGAATGATATGCTTCCCCGACGCCGAATAACTCCATTAACGCTTTCGATTTGCCGGCAGCCCTATCCAAATCCAGCCCATATAGCTGTCCGATAAAGGTCAAATATTCATAACCAGTTAAATTATCATATACATCGGCTATTTCGGGTACATAGCCAATCCTTCTTTTATACTCAATGTTTCCCTCTTTAATATTCTCTCCAAAAATTTGAATTTCCCCCCCGTAATCTCCTACCATGCCTAATATAATTTTGATGGTCGTACTTTTTCCGGTACCATTCGGACCGATATAGCCAATAATTTCCCCTGGAGATACATGGAGGTCAATTCCTTTTAATATTTTTTTGCTTCCATAATTTTTCGTCAAATTCGTGATCTTCAAAATTTCTTGCGGCAGCATTTTATATCCCCCTTTTAGTTTTCTTTCTTTATTCTATACGGATAGGAAATGAAATAGTTCCGGTTTTTGGAAAATAACTACTATAATTAGGCTCCCTATAAAAGAAAGCAGGATGTGTTTTGACTTGCGGG
Organism: Solibacillus silvestris; assembly: GCF_051967575.1. NCBI lineage: Bacteria > Bacillati > Bacillota > Bacilli > Caryophanales > Caryophanaceae > Solibacillus > Solibacillus silvestris. The sequence goes on along the minus strand of NZ_JBQCJW010000034.1, from coordinate 26,531 downwards.
AAACTATTTTCCGAAAAGATGATAAACATAATTGTTGAAAAGGCGAAGGTTAAATTAGCTAAAACATATCCGTTTAGAAATGGCAGAAAATCGGGGCTATAATGCCGTGAGAAGGAGAATGACGGTAGGAAGTATAATACTTGACCATACATATAATCCAAAAGTTTACATCGATTCCAAATTTTAAAATGAAAGGGAGGCGGCTTTCTCCCTCTCATTCATTATACCGGCACGTTCATAACCGGGGAATTTCCGCTTTTGCATAAGCTTCTTTACTTTCCCGGCATCAATGATCATCTATATGCGGCGGCTGAACGGGATGGGCATCTTCAATGACACGAACAGGGCGCATCATATCGTGATCTTCATGCTCAAGAAAATGACAATGCCAAATATAATTTCCCGTATGTTCCTTCCAATGCATAATTATTTTCGTTACCTTTCCAATATCCGCTTTCACAGTATCCTTCCAGCCTCTCTCATATTCATGCGGCTCTTCGGGTTCCCCCGTAAACTCCAAGATGCCTTCTGCAACATAGAGATCTACATTAAAAGCTCTCCGCTCCAATATTTTAAATTGCACTAAATGGATATGAATTGGGTGCTGGACTGGTGTAGTATTGATAAAATTCCAAATCTCAATACTATCTAAAGCTGGTTTTTCTGTTGCTGGGTCATGATACATTTGATCGCCTAATAAGAGCATAAGCCTACCATAACGGTCTAAAGTGCTTGTCAATGGAAGATTGCGAATCGTATGTGCATGTTCCTCATGCAAATCCATTGCAGGCGCCAAAAGTGCAGGGATTTGGCTCGTATCCTCTCCCTTTAAAGGCAAGTTCACATTAAATTTCATGATTACATTCGTATGTTCATCAGCAAATTCTTCGTCATCATTCATTAACAAAATCTCTTCATTTGCAAACTTACTAAAATCAATAATGACATCTACACGTTCAGCAGGGGTTAATTCGACTATGCCAATCTCCGTTGCAGCAGCTATAAACCCTCCATCTGTCCCGATTTGGCTCATTTTTTCGTTATTTGAAAGACGCAATTTATAGCTCCTCCGATTTGAGCCGTTCAGTATTCGGAAACGGTATTTTCTTGGCTCGACATTTAAATATGGCCATACTTTCCCATTGACGACAATTGTATTGCCAACATAGCCTAAAGTAACAGTCGGGTTTGGCAGCGGAAGTTGGTCAGGCACTGGGAGAGGAAATGGGGGATCAAGTTCAGTCGGATAAAAAATAGAGCCGTCTTCGTTAAATGATCTATCTTGAATCAATAATGGAACTTCATAATTCCCCTTTGGTAGTTGCAATCTTTCCTCTGAAGAATCACGAAGCAAATAAAATCCAGCCAAGCCCGCCACAACATTCAATCTCGTAAGGCCCATTGCATGATCGTGATACCACAATGTCGTGCCTGGCTGATGATTCGTATATGCATGCACCTCCTGTTTAAAGGTTGGACCAGTAAAAGCATAGTTTTTTGTATACCATGCCTCCGGGTGGCCATCACTTGCAGAGGCGACATTTGCCCCATGTAAATGAACAACCGTTCGAACTTCAGGTGAATTATCGACACCATGCAAACTATAATCAATCGGCAAAAAATGTTTATCGGGAAGTTTATTTAAATATTTTACATATGTCGTATAATCCTTTTTTGCTTCGATTGTAGGACCCGGCACCATGCCGTCATAGCCCCATACATCTGAATATGGGAAGTTTTTATGAAAACGGTGTTTAGCTTTAATCATTTGTATTTCATAATACGAATTTAGCGGGTAATTTTTATTTGCTTTCGGCCTTGCGATAGCAGGCTTTATTAGTCTATCTACAAATTTAGGAATTGTATCAGGATTTGCCGGATTGATTGGCTGTCCGATATTTTTCAAAGTACCATCCTTCATTATTTTCTTTGTATAGTTTATTCTTCTTATCGTAAAGGCGTTCCTCATCAATCTGAGCTTTAAGCCAAACAGCAAATCATTCGTTTTCCTCATTACTTTCCATGCTTATATAATAAACATCGCCACAATTGTCGTAACGATGAGACCGATTACTACAGGCAGTAGGTTTCTTCTCGCAAGTTCAAATGGGCTGACATTGCAAATGGCCGCCGCCGGAATAAGCGCCCATGGTACAAGTGTGCCGCCGCCTACCCAAATTGCCGCAATTTGACCGAGTGCTGTCAATGTTGCTGTTCCTTCCCCTATAGCGGTGCCGAATAGATTGCCGATTGAGCCGACTAATGATATACCGGAAAAACCTGAGCCATCCAGTCCTGTAATCGCCCCCACTCCAGTCAATGTAACAACAGCAATTTCTGTTGTTAACGGTACGAGTGCTGCCAGTCCCATGCCTAAATCATTTACAATGCCGTGCGAGGATTCAGGCAGATGATCCCCGACAATTGCAAGAAAGCCCGCATCCCCTAAATAGAAAAATGCCGCAATTGGAATAACTGGTCCGAACACTTTAAAACCAAACTGAAAGCCTTTAATAAAATAACTCGTCGTTTGGTCAAGCCCTTTCTTTTTATAGGCGACAATGCAAAGGAGAAGCAATATAAATACGGAAGTCCCTCCTACTAAAGCAGTTGCATCTCCTCCTTGAAGTTTGAAAACCGCCATTGCGACAACATCCAATAAAAAAGCAATCGGAATTAAAATTGCAAAAAATTTCTTTTGTTTCATTGTTAATAAATTTTCTGTTTGTTCTTGCTCAGTACTATTATCATACGTGCCAACTAACGGTATATTGCCCCTCTTCATATCGCGTCTTAATAAATAAAACGCGACGACTGTCGTCACCACACCCATTGTCACTACAAGCGGAATGCTGGCCATGACTACATCCCCTACTGGAATACCTGCCGCATCCGCCGTCAATTTCGGTGCACCTTGAATAATAAAGTCACTGGATAGTGCGATGCCATGGCCAAATAGGTTCATCGCCATTGCTACCCCGAGCGCTGGAAGTCCTGCTCGTATCGCCACGGGTAATAATACAGCTCCAAGTAATGCAACTGCTGGTGATGGCCAGAAAAACCATGAGATGATCATCATTAATATTCCGATTGTCCAAAACCCAAGTGCCGGATTTTTAATGATTTTTGTAAACGGCGCAATCATTACTTCATTAATGCCTGTTTTTGTGAGCACACGACTCATTGCCACGATAATCGAAATGATCAAAATAGTGGATAAAAGTTCGGTGATTGCATAAATAAAGCTGTTAAATACGCCACTAATGGAAGATGTAAGCTCCCCTGTTGCGACAAATGCGATAACGAAAATCCCTAAAATACTTATTAATGTTGTATCAAGGCGCTTTACCATAAAAAGAATAATAAGCACGATGAATGCTACATATATCCAATGGAGAGCGGTTAATTCAATCCCCATACTCTACCTCTTTTCCTTTTTATATAGCATATGGAGGGAAAAGATAGGTGGTGAGCCCCTATCAGCAATAAATATTTTTTGCGAAACCGAGTAATCCGCCTAGTTTTTTCCTAATTGCAAACAATGCCACACTGTTTATTTAATAATGATTGTTCATGCTTAAATAATAGAAAAATGTTTATTTTCAGCTTTAAAAGAACCATATTACATAAAAGCGATAATGAAAACAGTCAGGAGGTAGCTTATGGCAATTTGCCCGTTATGCAATGCACTGCAGGAAATCAAAATGGATTGCCCGACATGTCATAGTCGATTAAGCGATAGTGGAAAGGTGTCCGATTATTCAGATCCATACGGTCATTATAATGATGAAGAAACTGTTAAGATGGGAGACGGCTATGCAAATACGGCAAAAGAGGAGATTTGCCCGCATTTAATGGTTTGCCATGAATGCGGGTATGACCGTGTGGTGTTTATACAGGAAAGATAACGAATATAAAATCCCTTTTTTACATTACAACATATACTGTTAAGGAGCTAATTTATCTGTGGGCATCACGGGGTTTTTTCAGCATATGAAAACAATGCCGCCACAAAAACTCCTAAAACTTATAATTTCAGCTCGTTTAGCGGAATTGAAACTTACGGGCTAGTAATGATGGAGGGATTTTTATGACTAATCTTTATTCATATCATAAGACATTTACAGAGATTTTTAATTTTATTCCAGTGTCCAAAACTGGTATAGGTGAAAACAAATGATTGTTGACGGAGTGTTCTCTGGCGGTGGTATTAAAGGGTTTGCTTATGTTGGGGCATTACAGGCACTGGAAGAACGCGGAATAAAATTCAAAAGAGTAGCGGGTACAAGTGCAGGGGCTATTTTGGCTGCTTTCATAGCGGCAGGTTTTACTGCCCAAGAGCTTGAGGACATTTTCGATGATCTGAACTTGAAAGTATTGCTCGACCCTCCAAAAATATGGATCGGCAAGCCGTTTTTAAAATGGATTAATTTATATATACGATTTGGGATGTACCGGGGAAAATCGCTGGAAAAATGGTTCCATCAAAAATTGGCGACAAAAGGCATTTATACATTTGGCGATTTACCGCCGGGAGCTTTAAAACTTGTTGCTTCGGATTTAACAAACGGCAAAATTATCGTGTTGCCGGATGATTTAAAAAACTATGACATTGATGGCAATAAGTTTCCGATTTCCCGAGCATTGCGCATGAGCTGCGGTCTCCCCTTTTTCTTTGAGCCAGTTTATTTAAAAAATGGCAAAAGGGAGTGTGTCGTTGTGGATGGTGGGGTCTTGAGCAATTTCCCGCTTTGGATATACGATAATGGACATAAGGTACGACCTGTCCTCGGCATGAAATTAAGCGGTGCCAGCGAAGAAATGTCGCCCCATGAAATTGATAATGCGATCCAGCTATTTGAAGCGCTGTTTTCCACAATGAAAAATGCGCATGATAATCGCTATATTGCAAGAAGACATGAGAAGAATATCATTTTTATTCCCGTCGAAAAATATAGTGCGACTCAATTTGATATGGATGCAGAAACAAAGAAAAAATTAATCTGCATCGGTAAAGAACGAACCATCCAATTTTTAAAAACATGGTCGCCTGTTTGGTGAAAAGTTCAGAAAAATAACAAGAACGAATACCTATGAAGGAATTCGTTCTTTCATTTTTACCGCTTCAATTACAATCGCCTCAAATTACAATATTTAATTAATGCACTCTAGCCCTTTTGAATCCGTCGTATACCGCAATTGCGGCACTAATTATAAAGATGGCAATCCCGCCATTGACTATCCATAACGTGATTTGGTTTTTCGTAACCTCAAATAAATCGGCCATATATAATATGAATGCTTCATTCAATAAATTGGGATTCACTAAAATAATGATGAAAACAATGGTCGCCACTATTTCCAATACTGTGTTAAAAATAGCCATTAATTTGGTCCATTGCTGCTTTAATAGCTTATAAAGAGCGAATGCAATTTCCAGACCGATAATGATGACAACGATTGGCAAAAACTTTTGCAAAACTTCCTGATTCAAAGCTGGCATAACAAACTCCAGACGCCCAGCTTCCCCTTCATAGACACCTAAAAGCTTGTTTGCATAAAAATAAAGTGTTGCCCAAATAACCGTCCACAACAATCCCCCAAAAACCTCCAACTTTGAAATCGCCTTTTTCTTCGGTATATACGGAATATTTTTCAGATCATCGGCAGTCCATTTTTCCAGACTCGTTGTTAATGGCTGCGGCTCTTTGTCCTTATCAAATCTTTCTATAACAGCAAAAATAACTGTCAGCCAGAAAAAGACTTGGATTCCTACCTCGATCATCTTCCCAATCCCCAAGCCGATGATAGTTAAAATACTATTTAATATAGCCCCATCCCCACTATACACAATCACATGTTCCGTAACGATCGCAATGAGTGCAAGGAATGCTGCAATCGGTACAATCATTTTCAGCAACGAAATATACACATCAAAATAACGAGGGCCGATAAGTTGCATCGGCTGATCTTTGTACCCGTTCGCCAAAACTGCCGGGTTGCCTAATTGATCAAGCACATCTTTGACATTTTCCTCGCTATATTTTTCGGGCAGCATATCCTCTATCGTCGAGCGCAACTCCAGCGCAATATCTGAACGCATTTTTTCAGGCAATCTCCGAGTAACTTCCTGAATATAAATTTCAATGATTTTCATCTTCGTCATCCTCTCTTAATAAAGCATAAAGTTCCTTCGAATTGTCAATCCATTCCTTTTTTAATTGTAAAAAAATGTCCATGCCATATTCACTTAATACATAATATTTACGAGGTCTGCTTTCGGATGTGTCCCAGCTGCTTGAAACTAACTCTTGCTTTTCTAATCGGCGGAGCAATGGGTATAGCGTACTTTGATCTATAGAAATTCCTGCTCCTTCCAATGACTGGACTAATGAATAACCGTACTGCGGAATTCTCAGCTGGCTTAAAACCGCCAATGTCAATGTTCCCCTCCTAAGCTCTGTCATTAAAGAATTTAGTAAGTTGCTCATTTATACACCTCCCAATATTGTATGACATACAGTATTGATTTTATACTATGTATTATACAGTATAATTGTTACATATTCCACTAATAATTTGGAAGTATCAAAAAACTAAATGCGGTTGAAATCAATTTTAAAAAAGTGAATTTTGCACGAGGGCGCTGAAAATCTCCGAGGAAATCCATGCGTATTTTAAGCAGAACGGCAAAACGGGACGGTAAAAAGGAGGCTGATTCCCGCAACTTGAGTTGAAAGGGGAACGCTATTAACAGCTGTGAAATCTATTTATGCGCTTACTCTAATCAATAGACGGAAAAAATCCCCTTATTAAAAAAATACTATCAAGAACAGCCTAATTAGACGGAGAAATTCCGCTTATTGAACCAAAAAACATGAAAATGGAGGATTTTTCTTTGCATAACCGGAAAGTCTTCCCTTATTTCCCCCGGAACGAGTCCTATTGCGCAAATAACCGGAAAATCTCCGCTTATTTTTTATTTTCACCGATCACTTAATTGACAGCCAGAATCTCTCTTAGTAAATATGAGTGGAAGGGGCCTTATATTAAAAGTAAAATGGAATATTAAATAACTATAGCTTTTCGGCGCCCTCCTTTTTCACAGAGAGCCCTCATAGTGCGAGGTGTTGGCACAATTTTTCTGGACAGGGACAACACTTTCTTGCAAAATCATCCCCATGCTAAAAACTGTAATTTCCTAAACAATAAAAAGCCGTGCCGTAAAATCCGGTTATCATCAGATTTCAGACACAGCTATTTTTAATTTTTTTAAGCTATAATTCTGCAATGCGCGAAGTCGGTGCAGCAAATTTGTATAAAGGCCCGACTCCTGTTTGGCGCAAACAATTTTTTGTTTACTACTCTTCCGTTCTGTTTAATTCGAAGTGGTTCAGCAACGCACGCACTTCATCCGTTGATTTCGTGTTCATTAATTGATTTCTTAATTCACTTGCACCCCGGAAGCCTTTGACATAGATTTTGAAGAAACGATGAAGTCCGGACATCGAACGCGGCAGTTCTTCCGCGTATTTATCCTGGAGATCAAGCTGCAGTTTCAGAAGGTCAAGATACTCGTCAGGTGTATGCTCTTTTCGTTCTTTTTCAAAAGCGAATGGATTTTTAAAAATACCGCGCCCAATCATCACACCATCAATGCCGTATTTTTCCGCGAGCTCTAAACCGACTTGACGATCAGGAATATCTCCGTTAATTGTTAAAAGTGTATTTGGAGCTATTTCATCACGCAATGCTTTAATTTCCGGAATCAGCTCCCAATGTGCATCAACTGCGCTCATTTCTTTTCGTGTACGTAAATGGATGGACAGATTCGCGATATCCTGTTTTAAAATATGAGTGAGCCATTCCTTCCACTCGTCTATTTCCTTATAGCCAAGGCGTGTTTTTACACTGACAGGCAATCCACCTGCTTTTGCTGCTTCGATAAGCTCAGCCGCCACATCCGGACGAAGAATCAGCCCGCTGCCTTTTCCTCTCCCTGCGACATTTGGCACCGGACACCCCATATTCAGGTCGATCCCTTTAAAGCCTAATTCTGCCATGCCAATACTCATTTTCCGGAAGTTCTCTGGACTATCCCCCCAAATATGTGCAACGATTGGCTGCTCATCTTCCGTAAACATTAATCGGCCGCGAACGCTTTTTATTCCATCCGGATGACAATAGCTCTCCGAATTTGTAAACTCTGTGAAGAACACATCTGGGCTTCCCGCTTCAGCCACAACATGGCGAAACACAACATCTGTTACATCTTCCATTGGTGCCAATACAAAAAACGGCTTCGGTAATCGTTGCCAAAAATTTTCTTTCATATGTTAAATTCAATTCCTCTCATTACGTTTGAAAATGTCTCGATTTTCCTATCAGATGCCTATTACGGCTATCCTATATTACTCTAATAAATATCCTCTGACAATATTAGCGTAAATGAGGCGGAAAAGTAAAAGCAGATGATTTGGAAATTCAGTTGCCAAATATTGAACTATTCTCTATTTTATGTTCAACGACCAATTATTAGCTTCTCGCCCATTCTTTGCAGCGTTCCTAAAATACTCATTGCTGCTAAATAGCTTGTTTTAGGATTTCCTGGAAGCGGGTTATTTTTAATTGTAAATGCTGCTTCCCCAAAATCGCCTATCACTTCGATATGATGAATATTTTGATCAATTTGCGGATCGGCAACTAATTTCACGTTCGTTTGATCAAAACCGACACTTGCAAGCGCCAGAACAATCGATACATTCATATTCTTTGGATATTGCTTAATCGCATCTGCTGCGTTCCCTTCAAATATTACTTTCGCTTCCTCGATTTTTTCCTCTGTTAAGGAGGCGGCAGGTTTGCGTGTTGTTAGGGAAACCTCTCTCATCGTGCCGAGCGCATGCGCATTTTGTAATAGCTCCAAACCGCCAATCGCACCTGAAGGCAAATAAATTCTCTTATCATATTCATTCGCTAAATTGTTCAGCTCTGCCAACAGTTCCTCTTCGGCAAGTGCGCCAACACTAATTATTACAGCATCCTTTTTCTTGATGGCAACAGGAAGCAATGTTTTGACCGCTTCAATAGTTGCCGCTTCCACTACAATATCAATTCCCGAATGAAGAAATGCATCAAAATCTGTATAGAGCGCCATTCCAAAGTCTTGCTCCAGCAATGAATTCTTCTTCTTATCCTTTACAAAAACACTTGTAATCCGTAAATTATGTTGTTGTTTTCCATTGATTTCTTCCAATAAAAAATGAGCGATTGCGCCAGCTCCAATTAATCCGATATTCATTGCTCTTCTCCTTTTTATAACCTCACTATTGCCTCCCATGCTCTCTTACAACCATATCATAATTTCAGCAATGGATTATTACCTTATTCTTTCGGTTGAGAGGATTACTTCAAAAACTTTATTAAGTTCGGTAGTATGGAAATAAGTTTAGAATTTATAGGAGGAATTGAAAACAGTGGAAACTGTTGATCAGGCGATTGAGGTCATTCGCTATATTTTTGATTGACGGCAATATAAATGAGTGGTGATCGCTAACGTTAGAAGACAGAAAAAGAACGAACTCCCTCCTGGAAGATTCGTTCTTTACCTTTTTATTAAATACGCTTTAATGCCCCATTAGGCTGGGGCAACTCCTGTGCTGCTATTTCATTTATTTTACAAAAATACGCAAAGAACTGTTGTGCCAGCTCTTGTTCTTGCGGGTCCGTTTTTAATGACACAATATCACGTAGAATTTGAGCCATCCATAAATTGTTAAAATAACGGTGTTTCCCTGTATTCCATGTCATTTTATGCGTGAATTTTTCATTAACATAATAGTTCCAGAAAAGCATTTGATTTGCTTCAGCTTCTGTAAGTTGGAGTCTGTATGTCGAATGTGCCGGAATATATCCATCTTCACTCAGTTTTCCAATATAATTCTCCTTCACCATATACACACCTACAATACGTCTATCTTTTTCGGCAGTATCAGCGTCTATTGCCGTTAACAAGACCGCACTATTTTGGTGCAGCCGAATAGGTTTGGTAGGCTTACCTTTGTTTGCTCCGCTTTTTGTTAAACCCGAAAAAACCTTCCACTCCGTAATAGCTGTATGCTGTTCCTCTGAATCACACCAGAAAACCATTTGAGATTCGGGATGAAGTTTATGATTTTTCATATATTTTTCATGCATTAAGCGAAGTTCTTGGTTTTTACGTTGCAGCTTGATTTTTTCTTCTTTTTGCCATTCTTCTTCTTTTCGTTCAAGTTCTTTTTTCTGTATAATTTTCTCAAGTGTCTGAATATCATTTTTGTCATGCAATATTAAATGTTTCCCAAATACATCAGGGAAAACAAATTTTTTACTTTCCGATGCAAAATGTATTTCAATACTTGTTTCATTCTGTTTAACGATACTACCCATGCCAAAATGCTTGTGTGTAACTTTCTTATTGATGAGATTCATTATTTAAATCCTCCTTGTAATATAAAAAACAGTTACTTTTAGATAGTAAATTAGTGATTAATTCAATTAACACTTTCTAAGGCCCACATAATTGCTAAGATTATCGAGTTAATTGTCAAAACATAATAATCAATTACACCTTGGCATAATTGCGCCCGGATTCGTAATACTCCTAAAAAACGATTGCAAGACTATTATAACATTTTTATTGGAATTCACAAAATTTTTATTGACATTATATTTTTAATTAGGTTAGAATTGAATTTTATATTCCAAAACCTATTGTATACTTTAAAATAAAAACCTCGATAAATTCATAAACCCCCGTGCAGTAGACAAACAAATCATCAACAATTTTCAATCAAGCGGGCAAAAAACAGTATAAGCAGACGGGCAATTAGAGTGGCATATCGCCGATTCTAAACCGTCTGCTTTTTAGTTCCATATAACAGCTTTATAACAAAGGTTATCAGCTTAATCATACGTCAATTCAGCACACTATTTTCCAGTGATAAGAAGCACTTTAATGACCGTTTCTACATATGTTGCGTATATACAGGAATACGCAATGTTGCCTTGTTTTAGTTCAAGTCTACAATTGCATAGTAGCAATCCAAAGGCTGGACGATGACCATAAATGTTAAGGAGTGGATGCATGGGCGCCATAAATGGGAAAAGTTATATTAGTCGATTGAATCAATTAAATAACGAAATTTGGTTTAACGGTGAAAAGGTGGAGGGATTGCTGTCAGAACATCCTGCATTTAACGGGCTTATTCATACAAAGGCCGCTCTGTATGATTTACAGCACGATCCAAAAATAAAAGATGAAATGACTTTCATATCCCCCGTATCAGGAGAACATGTTGGACTTTCTTATTTACAGCCAAAAACGAAAGTGGATTTGCTCAGAAGACGTAAAATGATCGAGCATTGGGCAAGATACACACATGGTATTTTAGGAAGAAGCCCCGATTATCTAAATTCTGTTTTAATGGGCTTTACTTCATCAGCAGCTATATTGGAAGGTCAGGAAAACTGCTTTCCCGATAATCTTCGAGCATTTTTTGAGTTAGTGAGAGAAAAAGACTTATCCCTTACCCATACTTTTATAACACCGCAAGTGAACCGCGCTCAAAACTATATCGAAAACATAAGCGAGCCTATTTCCGCAAAAGTAATTGAGGAAACTGAGGAAGGCATCGTAATAAAAGGGGCGCGTCTCCTCGCTACACAAGGGGGGCTAACCGATGAATTATTCGTATTTAGTGTCGGCAAGCTTGTTTTTGCTGAAGATGAAGCTTTTGCTTTTGCCGTTCCTTCCAATACGAAAGGGGTAAAATTTATATGTAGGGACTCCTTTATAGGTGGCACATCCCCCTTCGATCACCCATTAAGCTCAAAATATGAAGAAATGGATGCTATCGTCGTATTTGATAATGTACTCGTGCCTTGGGAACGCATATTTTTCTACAACAATGTAGAGGTGGCCGGAAAATTTCTTATTGAAAGCTCTTTTCATCACTTTGCTAAATATCAAGTTTTGATTAGGCAAATTGTCAAAACGGAATTTATTTTAGGCATTGCCGAGCTACTTATAGAAACGATAAATATTCGAGAATATCAGCATATCCATGAAAAAATGTCGGAAATCATTATTGGGCTGGAAACAATGAAAGCACTGCTGGAAAAATCGGAGATTGATGCAGCACTCGATGAATGGGGCTATATGCGTCCCGCGATTTTCCCGTTAAAAGTAGCAGGGAATGTTTTCTCGAAAATCTACCCCCGATTCATTGAAATCATCCAGCTTATCGGGGCTAGCGGCATGATTACACTGCCTACAGAAAAGGCCTTTCATTCTGATGTCAGGGCAGATTTAGATCAATATCTCCAGGGAGCTACCAAAACAGCTGAAGATCGCGTGAAAATATTCCGTTTAGCGTGGGATTTGACAATGAGTACATTCGGAACAAGGCAAACACAATATGAGCGGTTCTTTTTTGGCGATCCCGTGCGTCTAGCGGGTGAATTGTACTTTACTTATTCAAAAGAAGATTACGTGGAAGCAGTTCGTGATTTCTTAAACTTTGAAGATAAAAACACTTGATTTACGAAGTTTGCCTATAGCCAAAAATTTTAAGCGTTCTTTTTGAATATTAACTAAATCTTACACAATGCATAAACTAGAGAACAAAGATAATTAAAAGGATGATGTATAACATGACATCGGTGAGATGGTGAGATATCCAAAGACAAACTTAATGCCACTTCCGAATGACGAAGAAATCATTAATATTGCAGTCGATGATATGGACCGCTGGGAAAATGACGGCGGCAGGATTTTTGATGGAGCTCATGGTTCCAGTCATGATTAGGAAAGTAAATGCAATTTTAGATTAAAGCATCCCCCCAACGGAAATCAATTTTAGCATTGACATAAAATATCACTTTTTCTCGAAAAAGGTGATATTTTTGTTTTTCCCAGCCTTCTCAGTTTTTGTGCTGCAGCATCCTCTTTATGCACAGTAAATTCCATTATATCTGTTGCGATTCTGCTCATTTTCTCATACTGCCTATACTGCTACTTGTATATAACTTATTTTCGGCAATATGATAATTCTCGTTGCGGCTTCTATTTCATAGTCTTCCGTAGATTCGCTTAATGTCAAAAATTCTGTATTTACCGATTCCAGTGTTCCGGTAATCAATTCTTCACCAACTGCCACTTTTATTTCCCTGTTCAAAAAATACCCCAGCTGTGTAAGCAATAAATTCACAGACAATCCAATCACCTCCTCCTTTAGTAAGCTACATTTTGAATGCCCGCTAATGGTATATACAATAAATCCGAGTTTTTTCTAAGCGTAATATAGTCAAAATTCACTTCCAATAAAACACCCCTGACTTTTGAATATTCCGTAGCGACTTCAATATTCGAACCTTTTAAAGAATTAAGAAAAACACGTAATTTCCCCATATTCCCCCCCCTTTTATGGTCGTATGTTAAAGATTATGTTCACTGCTAAAATTTGCTTGGGTAAATATTCTAATTTCCATAATTTTAAAAGCATAAGCATGGCGCACAATTTTTGTTAAATAAAATTCATATCATAGTTAGGAGGTGAGAACTATGAAGGAGAGAAAAGAAGGTTTAGTGAGTGTCGTTATTCCATGCTATAATGCTGCCCCATTTATAGAAGATTGCCTTGATGGCCTAAAATCGCAAACATACGAAAAAACGGAAGTCATACTCATAAATGATGCCTCGACTGATCATACACAAAAAATAGCAGAAAAATGGATAAAAAATTCAAAAGCTCCTTTTCAAACTATTCTATGCAATCTCCCTGTTAATGCAGGTTTTGCGGGGGCTCTTACAGTCGGCTATTTCATGAGTTCGGGGGAATATATAGCAGTTAATGATGCGGACGACATTTCGCATCCACAGCGTTTTGAAAAACAAGTGGATTTCTTATTGAAAAATCCGGATTATGATTTGATCGGATCTAACTATCAAGTGTTTTATGATCCAAAATTGAAGGAGGGCGGCCAAAAATCTAATTGGCTGAAATATGGGGATTCTATCCGGAAATGCTATGGAGAAGGCGGGCACTGTGTCTCCCACGGAACAATCTTATTCAGGGGGAAGGTGTTTGATATGTTCGGGGGGCCCACAAGAAGAATAGACGGGGCAGAGGATTATGAATTCATCGTAAAATTTCTGAATGCTAAGTTAAAAATAGAAAATCTTAAAGATGTATTATATTACTACCGCGATCATGATCAACAGCGCTCCAAAACCTTTTACGGAGGCGAGAAGAGTGAATAGTGAAAGAGTTTTGCTCGTTGTTGATGCATTATATATCGGGGGAACTGAAACCCACGTACTCGGTTTAGCAAAAGAATTAGTAAAAAACGATACTTTCGTCGCCATCGCAGCAAATAAAACGGGAAATTTAGTGAATTCATTTGAAGCATTAAATTGTCCTATTTATCATATTGAATTCCCAAAATCGATAACTTTAAAGGAAGATCACGAAATGGAATTAATCGGCGAAATTGAGAAAATAATCGACTCCGAAAATATATCCCATATTCATATTCATCAAGCACCATCCGGATACTTGGCAGGGAAAGCAGCGGAAAACAGAGGGATTCCCACAATTTTAACAATACACGGAACCTATTATCCCGATTACGAAATGGAGGAGCTTCTTAAATTATCCGATGCAGTCATTTGCGTAAGCCCTCCTTTATGTAACTATATAAAGACATTTGGCATAGAAAAACCTCATTTAATCCCAAATGGAATTAATTTAGAAAACTATCCAAAAAATTCCCCTACTGAAAATGTAAGAAGCATCCTGAAAATCCCCGAAGATTCCATCGTGCTTCTTTACGCCAGCAGGATTGCGTGGTCAAAAGCCCATGTTTGTTCGGTATTTTTAAGAGCTTGCAAAGATTTAAAACTGCAATCGTTTCCTGATCTCCATGTCATTATTGTAGGCGACGGAAATAAATTAGCAGATATAAAATCTTTGGCTCAAATGATTGAGGAAATTTGCGAAGATTCTTTCATCCATATAGTGGGAGAACAAAAAAATATGCATGCTTATTATTCAGCGGCAGATTGTATAGTTGGTACTGGACGTGTGGCTTTAGAGGCGATGGCTTCTGAAAAACAAGTCGTCGCAGTCGGTAATCACGGTTATTTCGGCATTGTGGATACTAAAAATATTGAAGATGCATGGAGCCATTATTTCGGGGATCACGGATCAAAAGGAACATGCAGCAGGCATAAATTAAGAGATGATTTAAAGAAAATAATAGAGGATAAAGAACAGCTCAGACTTAATGGAATAAAATTCAGAGAGATTGTCGAAGAGAGGTTTAACATTCAGACAATAGTAAAAGAAACTTTAAAAATCTACTTTGAAACGGTAAAGGGCGGGATGATAAAGTGAAAAAAATATTATATATAGGTTGGATAGGGTTTAATAATTTAGGCGATGAATTGTTATGGCATATTTTTAGAGATACATGTGCCGAATATTTAGATAAGGATAAAATCGCTCTTATTCCTTCACTGCCCGGAACCGATTTAAAAAAAATTGAAGAATTTGATACTGTTGTGCTAGGAGGGGGCTCCTTATTATTGCCCGGATATCTTCAAATTCTTCAAAATGCTCTCCGTAAAGGAAAATCAGTACTCATTTGGGGATCAGGAATAGATTGGATTGAGGAGACAAATCTAGATTTACTAATAAATGATAGGCTGTATTCATTGGAACAAAATTTCAAGCAAAAGGATATTGATGTATTGGAAGAGGTATTGGAGCACGCTCTATTTGTAGGAGTTAGAGGTCCTTTAACTAAAAAGGCAATTGAAATTATGGTAGGCAGTGCAAAATCCGAAAAAGTAAAAGTGATTGGCGACCCTGCTTTATTATTACAAAATAATAATTTAATGAAGCCTCAAGATAAGGAGAAACTAATCGGGATCAACTGGGGAACTACATTCAACCGTTTATACGGTGCAGACGAAAAATCAGTGGAAGAACAGCTAGCCGAAACAGCGAAGAGATTAATCGGCCAAGGGTATAAAATAATGATTTATGCTATGTGGACTGACGATATTCCCCATTGCGAAAGGCTTTATAATAATATAAATGACCTGGAAAATGTAATATTGGATAAAAACCTTTACAACGAACAGCAATTGATAAAAAAATTATCGAGTTGCAAAGCAACCATCAACTTTAAACTCCATGCCAACTTACTATCTTTAGCCGCTAATGTGCCGGCTATTCCATTAGGCTATCGTTTTAAAGTATTCGATTTTGCCGCTTTATCGGGTTTCCTTAATTTAGTCGTATCTACGAGTTCCAAGGCTATAACCGATGAAATATTGGAACGCATAGCACTTATTGAAAAAAACGAAGCCATCATCATAAATCAATATCAAGCGCTTCAACAAACATATACCCCTCTTATACGATCAACTTTCACCAAAAATTATATAGGCTTTTAATATATTTCAATGAAATTGCATTAGAAATTCTCAATCAAATTGGTGATGTGACATGCTCATCGCAATCGCTTCCAGCATGGTTACTTCTATATAAAGACTCCTAACTTCAGCAAAGCCACCGTTTCATGCAGGCGGCAAGTATATATGACAGCGCATATACACTAGTTTGTTTATGTAATTGGTTAGGTACCCATTTAAAGGAGTCTATTCTTTTTATTGCAGTGAAGATTATGAAAGGATGAATATCCGCTAAGAATTCTGCAATAATTACCACCTCATAAATTCCTCCGTATTTAGACAAGCTATAAGCAAATACAGAAAGAAGGTGATGACATGTTTAGCGACTGCAAAACCTTTTGCTTTTGTCTATTCAATATCCGCAAATCGTCATTATGAGGGAATTTCATGAATAAGCCATTTATGCCGCAGCTTGTTTATTTTGAACCAAAAGCATTGGACTATCCGCTTGGCAAAGAACTTAAAGAAAAATTTGAAGCATTGGGCATTGAGATCCGTTATACAACTTCTCATAATCAAATACGGAATATCCCCGGAGACAATGATTTGCAAAAGTATCGAATTGCAAAATCCACACTCGTCGTCGGCATCCGCAAAACATTGAAGTTCGAAAGCTCCAAGCCATCTGCGGAATATGCCATTCCACTTGCGACGGGATGCATGGGACACTGTCATTATTGTTATTTGCAAACAACGATGGGAAGTAAACCTTACCTTCGTACATATGTGAATATTGATGAGATTTTTGAAGCGGCAGATCAGTATATCGAAGAACGCGCACCTGAAATTACACGATTTGAAGCAGCTTGCACATCCGATATTGTAGGATTGGATCACTTAACACATTCGTTAAAGAAAGCGATTGAGCATTTTGGCCAAACCGAACTAGGCAGATTAAGGTTTGTCACGAAGTTTCATCATGTTGATCATTTGCTCGATGCCAAGCACAATGGCCACACAAGATTCCGCTTTAGCATTAACGCCGACTATGTCATTAAAAATTTCGAGCCAGGTACCTCTGCTTTAGCCAAGCGCATTGAAGCAGCCGGAAAAGTAGCGAGAGCAGGATATCCTCTTGGTTTTATCGTAGCTCCGATTTATCTTCATGATGGTTGGCAGGAAGGGTATTACCATATGTTTGAGCGTCTTGATGAAGAATTGCCCGAAGATGCCCGGGAAGATATTACGTTCGAATTTATTCAGCACCGATTTACTAAGGCCGCTAAAAATGTGATTAATAAAAACTATCCGAAGACGAAGCTTAAGCTGGACGAATCAGTACGACGTGTGAAGTGGGGGAAATACGGCATCAGTAAATACATTTATCAAAAAGATGAAGAGGATGAAATGAAAAAACAGCTCTACAGCTATATGGAAAACTTCTTTCCAAACGCGAAACTTGAATACTTTACGTAAAGAACAACAAAGCAAAAGCAGACGATCGATTTTGAGCGTCTGCTTTATAACATGATTGAAGGTGAAAGAAATAGCGAACTATTTAAGGGGTTCTGCATTATTCATAATTGATTTTATTGTTGCTGAAAGCATTGCGGAAGTTAACGTAACAAATACCATCCCCATCCAATAATAACCTTTTTCAAGTAAAATCCACTCCGTGTTGCGAACAGAAATCATCATGAATAACAATGCGATTATTGAGAAGATCACTCCTATTGATGCGTTCAGTTTTCCTAGGGTATCAGCATGTGAGTATCCCATTAGAAACTGGATAGCTAAGTACGTAGATACTGCCACAGTCAAAGTTCCAAAAGTATAATAACCTTTTTCAAGCAGAATCCATTCTGTGTTCCATATAGACACCACTACAAATATAGACGAAAAGATTAAACCCAGTACAGATATACCAAATAAGATTTTGTTCATAATATCCACCAGTCCTTATTAATTTTATTTGTTTCTTACATTACTTATCTAATAATTTCGGATAAAGCAACGAGACTAACATTAAAAAGCTTGATGTTTAGCAGCAAGAAAGCACGAATCATTATTCACGAATAGATGGGTTTCCGATTCGTACTGCTAAAATTAAAATCTTTTTCCAGGATTTTCACAGAATATATATAAACCAAAATCTACTGAATGTTTATACCCCATACGCTCGGCACTTAATCTCCCATCCTCTTCATCCAGTGATTTATTTTGTAAAATCAATTTTCTTTTGCAATAAATACATTGTGACGCCGCCTACTAGCATTGAAAAGGCTTCACCCACTGCTACCATTCCGTATGTCGGCCAAAACGGCAAATCAAAAACAATCATCAGCTGTGCTGCAACCGTAAACATCGATGCGGTAACAATGACACCTGTAACAACCATTTTCCACACTAAATTTTTCATATTTTTTGTTGCGATACGACAAATAATAAGAACAATTAGTGTAGCGATCCCGCCTACTGGTACGTCCATCCACCACATTGGCGAAAAGAAATTCGCTATTACTACTCCCAATGTTACCGCTACAATGTAACGTTTGTGAAATAGCACTAAATAGTTAAACATTTCGGAAAGCCTTAACTGTACGGCCCCGAAACTAATGACAGCTAAAACAAGCGTCACGGCTACATAAAGAGAAGCAACGATCGCCACTTTAGCTGTTTCATGTACGTTGATACGTGTTGATGAAACAGAATTTTCCATTATTTAATTTCCTCCTTTATAAAATAGCGAATTACCGCTACTTTACTGATAACTATGACCAAAGGAGCATGGGTGCTAGTACCCTGCCAAAGTGCCATAGTGTGTTTTTGCACCAATTCATTATGGAGTAAATTTAAAATAATGGCAACACTTTATTTGTTCATCCAGCCGCCGTCAACCGGTATAATCGTTGCATGCATATAGTCGCTTGCTTCACTCGCCAAAAACACTGTAATATTTGCAACCTCTTCAGGCTTTGCCCATCGTCCAGCCGGTGTTTGCTCTGCCACCAATTTCGCCATCTCGCCTGTTCCTTCAAAGTCTGCTGCATTCATCGGTGTTTCAATCGCACCTGGCGCAATCCCATTCACACGTATACCTTCCTTACAATAATCGTAGGAAAGCTGCTTCGTATAACCAATTACCGCATGCTTTGAAGCCGTATATGCTGCACCGCCGCCACCCGCTACCATTCCTGCGATCGAAGCCATATTGATGATTACGCCGCGCTTTTGCAGCAGCATTTGCTTCAGTACAGCATTCGTCACTAAGAACATTCCTTTTACATTGACATCAAAAATTTCGTCCCATAATTTTCCCTCTGTTTCTAGTGACGGAGCATAGCCATCGAGCATCCCGGCTGTATTGCATAAAATATCGATACATTCAAACTTTTCAATTGTTGCGTCAATAAACTGCTGATCTGCTACACTTCCTACATAGTGACGGTATTTCTCGTCTGTTATAGCTGCTTCCTGAATATCTATGCCAACAACCGTAGCCCCTTCCTTTAAAAAGGCTGCTGCCTGAGCACACCCGATTCCGGAAGCAGCGCCTGTTACAACGACTACTTTATTTTCAAACTGATTTTCCATTTAATTCCCTCCAAAAAAAGAACTGACCTGCATAAAACAAGTCAGCAAAAATTTTGTTATATAACGATTTCCCAATCATCCGCTAAAATATCACAAACTGTCGGTGTAA
Source organism: Solibacillus silvestris (assembly GCF_051967575.1). Lineage (NCBI taxonomy): Bacteria > Bacillati > Bacillota > Bacilli > Caryophanales > Caryophanaceae > Solibacillus > Solibacillus silvestris. The sequence continues at coordinate 6,366 of NZ_JBQCJW010000034.1, read as the reverse complement.
ACATTGTATATCCCTCACCTGTTACATTAATAACAAAGTACGGGTTCATGTCCAAGCCATCCAATTTAGTCGCCGGTACATACTTTACATATAGTTCAGCACCACCCCAGCCTTTACGGATAATTTTTTCTCCATTTTTTAAACGGGGCAAAATTTCTTCAAATGTCATATTCATCTTCCTTTATGTATTCATTTATCTTACACATATTATAACAATAAGTTGCGGAAATCACATACACCGGGTACTAAAAATTTCCCCGGTGCACAACAATATTATGTCCCTCGGTGCTTTGTTACTTCCTGCGGCGGATTATTATGAATTACTTGATTGAATTCTTTTGAATACTCTTCACGACGATTTGTATCCTTTTTTTCCTTTTTATTTTTCGTGAAGCTCGTCTTACTTTTCTTCGCCATCCTATTTCACCTCCGAAAAGAGTAGAGTCTAATCTAATATGCGTAAAATTAATGATCGTATTCTGTATTATAAGTCAGCATCGGTTTATTCATTTATATTCAATTTTTAACACTATGATACAAAACACTTTTTTGTAAAAACTTTATCCGATAAAAAAATATCAGTGTATAAAAAATAAAATACGGCCTATACTATTAAAGATTTCACTTCAAATCTAAGTGACTGGAGGGTTAACCCGATGAGTGCGAATGATCAATCTCAAAAGGACCAACAAAAACTGAATAAGCTTAAACAGAGTATTTTTGGAGCAATCTAAAAATTTAATCTGAAAGCGAGGCAGTGTGTCATGGAGGAAGATAAGTGATAATCAAAGAACCTGGAATTAAAACTCCAGGTTCTTTCTTATTGTTTCGGCTTTTTGAAAAGAAAAAGCCGACTCATCATATAAGCATATGACAAATCAGCTTGTTAAAATCATGATTATATACGCTTTACACGCATCACAAAACGATCCAATCTTTTCTTTAAACTGCTTCTCTCATCATGATGAAGGCTAATTTGGAGCTTAGCCGCAATCAATTCTGCGACTTGTTCGATTGAAAGATTATTTGTATCAATCCGGCCATCAAAAGTTTCATGCTCAAGGCCTTCCATACAGCGCTCAATTTGCTGCTCCGGCCACGAATTTTTCTTTTCAAACCTGCTCTTTAACCTGCGCTTCAGCGTTTCCTTTGATGCCCATAAAACAAAATGCTGCACTTCAACACTCTCCGCTTTCAGGCGTCCTATAATTTCCTCATAATAAAGCGGATTTACGATTGTCATTGGAATAATGATCGTGCCATTAAATTGACTGTGTATATACTTCAATATTTTATAATTAAATTCCCGCCAAATTCCATGACTTTGAAAATCCCCTTTTGTCAGCTCTTTCGGAATATTTTTGTTTATAAAAAAGCCAACTTGCTCTGGATCATAAATAACGGAATTAGGAATTCTGCGTTTCAATTCATATGCGGTCTGTGTCTTCCCAGCACCAAATGCACCATTTAGCCAAATGATCATTTGAAAAACCTCTTTCTGGAATAATGCATTAATTTATCCGATTATTTCCACTGCATTCCGTTTAAAATAAAAATTCATACCCGATATAGTTAAATGCATTCTGAAATCCCAAGTTTTCAGCGACTGCCACAGAAGGCTTATTTCCTTCCATACAATCCCAATAAGGCACCATATTATTGTCGAAGCAATTTTTTACATAAGTATGGGCGATTGTTTGAGCCAATTTTTTCCCTTGATGTGCCTCTAACGTTTCAATGTCTATACAATGAATATTTTCTACGGCGAATCCAGAAAAACAGACACTCACAATTTCGTTCTTATAAACAATACAATAGCCAATTCCTTTACTAAAAAAGAAATCCGGCGACGACCAAAACTCTAGAATCTTTCTATGAAGAAACTCTATATTTTTGATTGAGCCATTATCGTTTTCATAAAGGGATTTGTTTATTTTCTGTACCGTGTACCCTTCTGGCAGCATGGGCTCGCTTTCGGGTTTATATTGCCCTTTATTTAATATATATACTTTTTGCAGCCAGCTTCCGTATTCGCGATGTTTGAATAATAATTCAATCGTTGCATTCCATTTTTCATGATTGCCTACCCCTTCAAACCAATTCAATCCGATTTCCTTTGCTTCCGGTGCTATTACCTCATCAATAAAATTATTTATTTCCTTATTGAATTGCTCATTACTTTCATTCCCGATAAATATAAAGCCATCATTATTTCCTAACCATATAAGCCCTGAATCAGGTGTAACAGTATCATCTACAAATATGCGCCCAGGGTTTACCCCAGCAATAATCGCTTTCGCCTCAAGCTGTCCTTGCTCATTTAATAATCCTAAACATTTACGAAAATCATTTTGCTTTAATTCTGAAATCATCCCTTTTTCCCCTTTAACCAGCATCCTCATTTGCACTACAATTACATACTATATTTTACCAAAAATAAATTGATTGTGCTAAGCTGGTCGGGCAGTTAGGATTTGTAAACTTTGAACACCAATTCCAGATGAGTCTCTGTGTCCCCCTTTATCCCAATCCCCCTATTAAACTATATATATCACCCAAAAAAGAACGAATCCCCTCAATGAAGATTCGTTCTCTTTGTTTATTTAAAATATTGTATTTAAAATTTTTAACGCGGACGACCATAAAATTCTATCCATACTGCTAACATTCCATCCCTGCAATTCCAAAGCCTCCTGGTCCAGCATGAGTAGAAATCATTGCTCCTGCTTGCATCCATGTTACATTTTTGAAACCAGCTACCTTGGCAATTTCGTCCAATCGTTTTTTAATGTTTTCGTCAAGTCCAACTGAGTAGATTAAATAAAGTTGTTTTCTATCAATATTGTATTCATCTAAGTAATCCTTCAAAAGCTTTTCCGCAACGATATCCATCTTGCCGCGGTATTTTCTAGTTGAAACAAGCTTCCCTTCTTTTAACTCAATACAGGGCTTTATTTTTAATAATGCTCCTCCAATATACGCGATGTTGCTTACACGTCCCCCTGCTTTCAGGAAATCCAAGCTGCCTGGAAGGAAAGCCAATCTTGTTTTAGGGACGATGGATTCTATATTTTCTATTAATTGCCCATAGTCAATTTCAGGATCCTCCTCAAGCATAGCAGCTGCATACATCACGACTGCAGCCAATCCTCCTGTAACATTCAATGCATCAATAAGGAATAGTTTGTCAAAACCTTCTGCAGCAATTACCGCACTTTGAAAGGAAGCAGATGCTTTTGATGTATAACCAATGTGAATAATGATGCTATCAGGAAAATCCATCCTAATTTTCGTAAATAAATCATGATACTCTTGTACATTCGTTGCTGCTGTAGAAGGTATTTTTTTGATGCGACTGTAATAATCAAAAACTTCCTCTACGGACAGCTCCCCATCTAAATAATCCTTCCCATCCATGATAACGTGCATCGGTACTACTTGAATTTGATGTTTTTCAACCAGGTCTTTCGGTAAATCCGCTCCACTCTCAGTCGATAAAATAATTTTTCTCATTGTACCTTCCTTTCAAAATTACGTAATCAATCCCGCTTACCTTTTGCGTATTGATGATTCATCACCATAGCATGGAGTTGATTTTGTCATCCCCAATTTTTGGTGAAGAGCCTCGTTTATTCTTAATATACACTAAAAGCGGAATTTAGAAAGGTCCTTAAATAGAATGAGCATTGCGTATAGGGCATATATTATAAACTGAAGATCCAATTTCGCTGTTAACAACAACGTTATTTCTTATTGGCGCACAATCGGCATTGAACAACAGCGGAATGATCCGCCTGATTTAATGATTTCCGAAAAATCCACTTCCAATACTTCATAGCCATGCTGTCTCATCTGCCTATTCACATTACGGTTGACCGGCAGACTCAGCACTCGATTACGGCCGATAGACAGTACATTTGTGCCCATTGAAAACTGCTCACTTTCCCCCACTTCGATTAGATGATACATGCCTGACAATAAAGCCACAACCTGTTGATCGAAAGCATCCGGGAAAATTAATGCATCTTTTGGTGAAAGTATATTGAAGACACAGTCGAGGTGTAAATATTTCGGATTAAAAGGAATAGGGAGAATATCAAATTCCGGCAGTTCTCTTTTCAGCTTTTGAATCGCTTCCTTACATGTACGGTGACTGACGCCAATAAATACTCGCTTGCCATCCACTATGACATCGCCGCCTTCAATGGAGTGCGTTGAAAGCTTTTTATATGCCAGATCGTGCTTATTCATCCACTCTGCCAATACTTCCTCCTCACCTTGGCGAATCGGGTTAGCCATCTCGGAAATAAATAAGCGGTTCCCTAGTGAAAAACCAATATCCCTTGTGAAGACCTGTTCAGGATGCTCCTTGCTTGGCTCCAGTTTAATCACTTCCACACCCGCATTGCGCAAAGTTTGTTCAAATTTCCGGTGCTGCAAAATGGCAAGTTCCCGGTCAATATTATCATGTTTATATTTTTTTTGAATATCGTTGATCACTTCTTTAATTTCCATATATTTAGGCTCACATAGTATCACTTTTTTAAGTGTTCCATATTCACTTTTACATTGTATTTGAGATTGTTTTGTAATTGTATTCACCATAAATCATCCTCCAATTTCTTGATTCATCCATACTCCATTCCCTCGTTTATTCATTTCATAAACTATTCATCACATTTAGTTCCCTTTGAACGTTGCTGTTTCAAGAAATTTGCGATGGGGTATTGACTAGCATTAAATATATAGATGAAGAATGATAATGGAGGAGATTGCATGATTACGAAAGAGCAGGCTTTACTAACAAAAGAAGATTTTCAAACGAGGACAGACTTGCCAAGTTGGCTTTATAAAGAATACGAAACTTTTCATAACACGGTAACCGATAAAACATTCCCCTGCTTTTTCGGGATGAGCGGTGAGCTGAAAGGTGAACTTCGCTACGCTTATATCACGCAGGATGACTGGAGCAATCTTCCTGCAGCAGTAGAGGGTTTTCTGGATTTATTTAAGTTGCCAAACTACAAAAGACACGGTCTATTCGTATTTGTTGAGCCTTTTGAGAAGGAAGGTTCTCTAGATGATTACCGAAAGCAATTTTGGGATATTCTCCAACACCTGCATACGGTGGATGAAGTGGAATGGCCTGAAAATAGCCCCCGTGACCCCGATCATTACTTATGGGATTTCCATTTCGCTGGTGAGCCTATCTTTGTGTTCGGCAATGCCCCGGCATATAAGAAGCGAAAAACCCGGCATCTGGGAAATGCGATGGTCCTCGGTTTTCAGCCGCGCAAAATCTTTGAAGGATTAAAAGGAACCGAAAAAGGCGGAATTATGTCACGGGAAAAAGTGCGAAAACGTGTGGAAGTTTGGGATCAGCTGCCTAAGCATCCGGATATCGGCCACTTTGGCGACCCGGCGCATAATGAATGGAAGCAATCCTTTATCGGCGATGATATTGAGCCAATTCTAGGGAAATGCCCGTTTCGGCATAAAACGGAAATATAGTAGCTTACAAAGATTAAACTTCGATTATGCAAAAATGAAATAATCAAACAGGCAATGGGTGCATATATGTCAGGTTATGCACCATTGCCATCCATATAAGCTGCTATTAGAAAATCTGCATTGCTTGCCCTATGTTTCTTATTAAATGTAATATACTGCATGAAAAAATATCCTTAACCGGGAGACTCCATTCGCTAAACACAGATTATTAAAGCTCTTGCCGATCATATGCAAAGGGAGTTTCAATTTGCCCAGCCGTAAACAAGCGGTACAACATAACATTGATTTCTTCAGGATTCCTTTTTTGTTTCTTTTCTTTTCTTTGATTCTTTTACATAATTAACATAGTTCCCTGTTCCTTCGATTATAGAAACTGCAATTATGGCCCATTCAAGCGGAGAAACATCGTGTAGGGATTCCTTTCTATAAAGCATTGTAAATATTGCGATAAAGCCATATAAAAAGGCTTTTAGAATATACTCCCAAATTGGAGAATAATTATCTAAATTAACTTTTGCATATATTTTATCTATAAGTGAAACAATCCCCAGAACTATAGCCAATGTAAAAATTAATTCTATCGTCATAAAACACCTCCGAAGAAATTTTACCATATTATAATCCGGTTATTCCGGATTAGGGTTCATCACCATAACATGGGGTTGATTTCCATTCCGGGTCGGACGCTTTCGTCGCAAAATAGATTTTGCTGTTCCCGCTAGTCCCATAGCTTCTGCGGAAATACTCTTAATTCTTTTATTGAAAAACATGAAAAAAGGTAAGCCCGTAATCAAACAACGCATATAAAACATCAGGCACCTCCGGTACGATAAATGTATCAATCAAAGGAGGTGC
>NZ_JBQCJW010000033.1:0-40941 GCF_051967575.1 Solibacillus silvestris | reverse complement strand
TAATTTCTTCGCATAAATTTAATTAAAAACACTTGACTGGAGGTAAGGAAAGCGTCCGACCCGCAATGGAAATCAACCCCATGTTATGGTGATGAACCAGGATCTTGAAAGTTTTACCAAGAAAATTTAAATTCCCGCAAATTAAAAATACGGTTTAACGTGTATGGTCGTTACGTTAAACCGTATTTTTTTTACTGTATGTATATATTATAAAAGTGATGAAGGATTTCACTGCCATGTCGTTCAACAAGCGTATTGCCATTTAGCTGCATAAGGACGGTCGTTTTTTGTTCTTCAATGATGCCATTATCGAAGGAAAGGTTCACTTCGATTTGCCCGGATTCCTTTAATTCCTGCTTTTGATCTTCAGAGAATTTTTGCTCGGCAAACAGTCCGTTATTTTGCCATGTACCCGTTACTTTTAGCAGCTGTTCATCACCGCTTCCGTCATAATACCATTGAACATCGCGTAATATAGTTTTAAATAAGTCATTAATTGTAAAAGTCTGATTGCCGAATTCGATTTCGGCTGCACGAATGGAATGTACATCAATCGAAATCGCACTTGCCGCTTCATTAGCCTTTGAGTTTATGCCAGCCGCTGCCTCCTTTAAATCACCGACCGCATCTCCGCATCCAGCTAATAAAACTGCTGTAAAAAATAATAAGATTAAACTTCTCATTAGAGTCCCTCCAATGTTGTTGTTACTTTCATCTTACTAAATTGTATAGAAGGAAACGCATACAATTTAATGTAGAATGTGAAATGTTTGTAACAGAATGCTGCTTGGGCAAATAAAAAAAGTCGTTCAATATCCCTCTAGTTCTGGAAAGAGAAAATCCAAATATAAAAAATATGCGCTTTCAATAAGCGGGATGTCTTTTTCTGTATAACAGCGCACAATGTTGGGTATGTATAAAGATAGAAAAGGATTCCATGGAAATGGAAGGACATCATCTGAAAAAATTGGAAAGTGAGTGGTCAAAATGCGGATCAATGATGAATTGCTTGATAAACTTGGCATTTATTTTGTTTATCATGAAGTGTATAACCGATATGGCATAACATTTGAAAGCTTTGTAGATCGGTGGACGAGAGGGATTCTCGAAATTTAAATCATGAAAATATCATATATGCAGATGATGTTCAAAAATGACATGAATCCGATTCAAAATACTTAGGAAGATACGACCTGAAACAATTCAGCAGGGGTATCTTCTTTTTTAGCTGTTCTTTTTCGGGAAATTTAATTACGATTATATTGTAAAAATCATACTGCAAAGGGGAAAAAAGATGAAAATACGAGGAATGGGTTTAAGCATTGGACAACTGCAAACTGGGGCAAAAAATTGTATAACAGATGTAGAAGGGGTATGTGTCGGTCATGTGACATTGGAATTTTCATTAAACGACCTCGGGGATGCTGCGTGTACAGGGGTGACGGCTATTCTGCCACATGGCGGGAATTTATTTCGGGAAAAGGTGACAGCTGCCGGTTATATTTTGAATGGCTTCGGCAAAACTGCAGGTCTTATTCAAGTGGATGAACTCGGTGTCCTTGAATCGCCCATTATGCTGACAAATACTTTTGGTGTGCCTGCTGTTACGCAAGGGGTTCTCCAGTACATGCTTGAGCAGAACGAAGAAATCGGTCTAACAACAGGAACAGTGAATATCGTTGTCGGCGAATGCAATGACAGCTATTTGAATTCGATTCGCCATTGTGCTGTTAAGCCTGAGCATGCAATAGAGGCTATTCGCAATGCGACAAATGAAATTGCACAAGAAGGCGCGATCGGAGCAGGTAAAGGAATGATGTGCTTCGGCTATAAAGGCGGGATTGGCAGCTCATCGCGCATTGTAAATGGAACATCAAATGAACGCTTTACGGTAGGCTGTCTCGTTTTAAGCAATTTTGGCCAGGCAAATGAGTTTTCAAAAGAGCGGTATATCATGACAGAGGACAATATCGAATCGACAATCAGCCCGACTGATGGCTCCATTATCATTGTGCTTGCGACAGATGCCCCGCTAAGCAGCCGCCAATTAAAGCGGGTGATTAAACGCTGCGGAATTGGTTTAGGGCGTACAGGCAGTCATTTTTCAAACGGTAGCGGAGATATCGTCATAGGCTTTACAACCGCCCGGAAAATTGCTCATCAAACAGAGGACATTTTTGATACTCGTCGGCAATTGCGGGATGACCATACTGTGATGAATACGTTATTTATGGCTGCTGCAGAGGCGACAGAAGAGGCGATCATCAACTCTATGTCCCAAGCACAAACGACAACGGGAAGAAATAATCATACAGTACAAAATTACGTCTTTGGCAAATAATAAAATATAACTTTCTGAGGGGATTTACATAAAGGAGGCTGTCTTTCGCGCTAATTTTGCGTGAAAGACTTTTTTCTTATAAAAAGATAATAAATTCTGGCATAAAATGTATTATTTCTCTTGGATAACTGTTGTTTAAAGTAATTCAGGCAATTGCTAATATATTTTAAAATAGTAATGAAAATGCAAGAAAATACTTTCATTAACGAAATAATTGTGGTATTTTATATTTTATAAACAAAAGACTGAAAACTCCCAATTTTTAAAATATTTAATAATATAGTAAGAGGATAGTAAGGGGAGGTTAAACCATGTTGGAAAAATACTCAATTCCGATTTATGCAAAGGCTGCAACCAGCTTTATTCCCGTTGTAAAAGAAAACGAGGAGCCTTTAGTGGAAATTAGGCCAATTGCGCATAAATTATTTGTTGAGCCACGCTATTTCATCGAAGGAATACCGAATAGTCTTCAAAAAATTTATTTACGGCAGCAAGCGGCATTAAATTTGCTGAAAGCGCTGGAGCATCTACCCGGAAATTTGAGTTTTATTTTATATGATGGTTTTCGTCCTATACAAGTTCAAACATTTCTCTATAACGAGATAAAAAGAAAAATAGAAGGGAAATACCCACAATGGAGCCCACAGCAAATAGAGCTGGAAACGTTGAAATATGTCGCATTCCCAAGTATGGAAGAGCGTTATCATGCACCGCATTTAACAGGAGGGGCAATTGATCTGACGTTAGGGGATCACTTAGGAAATCCACTGAATTTAGGAACTGCTTTTGATGAAACCGAAAAAAAATCGGCTACTTCATATTTTGAAAATCATCCTTCTGAAGACGAAGAAGCATACATCAATCGGCGCATTTTGTTTCATTGCATGACAAATGCAGGGTTTCATAACTATGAAGAAGAATGGTGGCATTATGATTTCGGCAATAAAACTTGGGCAAGTAAAGAACAGACTGACTATGCCATTTATGGACCGATAGCTGCAGTCATACAACAACATCTATTAAAGGAGTATCGATTCATATGAAAATATACATAAGCGCGGATATCGAAGGCATTACCGGAACGACGGTATGGAGCGAAACCGAATTAAACGCCCCTGACTATGCTCAATTTCAAAAGCAAATGACTAACGAAGTGCTTGCTGCTATCGAAGGGGCGTTTGCAGGCGGGGCAACCGAAATATTATTGAAGGACGCACATGACTCGGGTCGCAATATTTTAATTGAAAACCTACCGGAAAATGTGAAGATTATTCGCGGTTGGACACAAGAACCAATGTGTATGGTAGCTGGTTTAGATGAAAGTTTTGATCGAGCGGTTTTTATAGGATACCACAGTGAAGGCGGCAGCGAAAAAAATCCCCTTGCCCATACATTAAGCTTGTTAGCGGATATTAAAATTAATGGAGAATATGCAAGTGAATTTTTAATCAACATGTATGCGGCAGCGCTACATCAAGTACCGGTTGCATTTGTCAGCGGGGATCAGGCATTGACAGAGCATATAGCAAGCTACAATGACCAAATCGCAACATTCGCGACGAAAGAAGGAATCGGTCATGCAACGATAAGTGTAAGTCCGCAAACAACTGTGAAAGAAACGAGACGTCTTATCGAGCAGGCGATGAAAATTGAACGGACAAAGCTTCAAATACAATTGCCGAAGCATTTTAAAGTCGAAATTATTTATAAGGATCATATTAAAGCATACCGTAACTCGTTCTACCCTGGGGCAACGTTCAAGCCGCATAATACAGTGCAGTTTGAAACGAACGATTATTTTGAAGTGCTGCGTTTGCTGCAATTTTTAACTTAAGGCGGGTGGATTCATGAAAATAAAAAACGTAAAGGTCGGCATAGTTGAGGCACCGCTTATTACACCTTTTAAAACGGCATTGCGCACAGTTCATAGTATAAAAAATATTGTCGTAACTGTTTATACCGACGAAGGGCATATCGGAATAGGGGAAGCAGCGCCAACACATGTCATTACAGGGGAAACACTTCAATCCATACGCTATGCTGTTGAAGAAGTGATTGCACCTGCCATATGCGGAATTGATATAGATGAAATCGCAATACTTTGTGATCGAATAGACAAATGTCTTTATCAAAATACGAGCGCAAAAGCAGCTGTGGAAATAGCTCTTTATGATTTATGGGCAAAAAAGTATAATGCTCCCCTTTATAAATTGCTGGGCGGCTACCGAAAGAAAATAACGACAGATATTACGATAAGCGTCAATGATGAGCAACAGATGGTAAATGACAGTATAGCAGCTGTGAAACGAGGCTTTTCTATCTTAAAAATCAAGGTAGGGAAAAGTCCGCAAAATGACGTCGAAAGTGTAATGGCCATTCGGAAGGCAGTCGGCCCCCATGTCGTATTAAGGGTTGATGCAAACCAAGGATGGACAGCTAAGGAAGCGGTCAAAATTATTGTACAGCTGGAGGATCGCGGAGCGGATATCGAGCTAGTCGAACAGCCGGTACACTATAGTGATTTAGCAGGTTTGCAATATGTGACAGGCAATACGCATACAAATATATTAGCGGATGAAAGTGTATTTTCTCCGAAGCAGGCAATCGAAGTCATCGAAAAGCGTGCAGCAGATTTAATAAATATCAAGCTTATGAAAACAGGCGGTATTTCGAAAGCACAGCAAATTTGCCATATTGCAGAAGCGAGTGGTGTGGAATGCATGATTGGCTGCATGCTTGAAACGAAAATCAGTGTCAGTGCAGCAGCACATTTCGCGGCCGCAAATAAAAATGTCACAATGGTCGATCTGGATGGACCGAGCTTATGTGTTGAAGATCCGATTGAAGGGGGACCGAGCTTTGAAGGGGAAAATATTCAAATGACCGAAGCTTCAGGTATTGGATTTTTGATAGAGGCATATTTAGCCAAATAGGATAGGGAAATGGGGGAGTTCGTATGAAAAAGTATTTATTAGCTTTAGTATGTATGTTTGCACTAGTGTTAGCCGCTTGCGGCGATTCTTCGGATTCAGGTAAGACCACGGAATACCGCACTGTATATTCAGGTGAAATTAAAACATTGAACTATTTAAAAACCGCGGAAACTAATGAGTTTGCCTTATCTGCAAACTTGGTGGAAGGTCTAATCGAGTATGATCAGTACGGCATAGTAAAACCAGGCTTGGCAGAAAGCTGGGAGTCAAATGAGGATGCGTCAGTATGGACATTCAAACTTCGTGAAGGCGTGAAATGGGTAGATCATGAAGGTAAAAAAGTGGCAGATGTAGTCGCTCAAGACTTCGTGGACGGCTTGAATTACGTGCTTGATGCGAAAAATGAATCGTCAACTGCATGGATTGCCACTGTAGTTAAAAACGGTGATGCTTTTTATAACGGTGAAGTGACGGATTTCACGCAAGTTGGAATAAAGGCGCTTGATGAAAAGACACTGGAATACACATTGGAAGGCTCAACGCCATACTTTTTATCCATGCTGAACTATGTATGTTTCTTCCCAGTAAGCGGCGAATTTTTGGCTGAAAAAGGTGAAACATTCGGTACTACCCGTGAAAATATTTTATATAACGGTGCATATATTTTAGATAAATTCGAGCCTCAAAATGAACGGGTACTTGTGAAAAACGACGCTTACTGGGATAAAGAAACAGTTAAAATCGACCGTATCCGCTATAAGTACAATAAAGAGGCAGCTACTGTAGCGCCGGAGCTATTTATGCGCGGCGAAATTGACGGGGCTAGCATTCCGACATCCATTTTGGATGAATGGCTGAACAGCGAGGACAAAAAAGATTTAGTGCGCCAAAATACAAATAACTTCTACACATACTTTTATGCATTAAACTTCGATCCGCAATATGATGCAGAATATGAACCGGAAAACTGGAAAGTCGCAGTCAACAACAAAGATTTCCGTAAATCGCTGTACCATGCACTTGATCGCGTATCGGCAATGCTGACAATCGAGCCGTACAATCCGCAAGATTTAATATCGAATACAATTACACCGAAAAATTTCGTTGATGTTGAAGGCGTGGACTACACGCTGCTTGAGCCGTTAAAGGCAATTACGGAAACAGATTCTTTCGACAAAGAATTAGCGCTAAAGCATAAGGAAGCGGCACTGGCAGCATTAAACGGCAAAGCGACATTCCCGGTAAAAGTAGTCTTGCCATATAACTCGGGCTCACCTGAATGGGCAAACCGCTCACAAGTCGTTGAACAACAGCTTGAGAATCTATTAGGCGCCGACTACATTGATGTAGAGCTATATGCGGGACCTGCTACAGGCTTCTTAGGCGAAATCCGCCGTCCAGGGAAGTTCTCTATGCTTGAAGCGAACTGGGGACCGGACTTTGCAGATCCATCCACGTATACAGATCCATTTGCTGCTGGCGGTTCATACAACAAACCAGAGCTTGCTGAAGGCTATAACGGCGAGTATGACAAGTTGGTGGAAGCGGCAAAAGCGGAAGTGGATCCGGCAGCGCGCTATGAACTATTTGCAAAAGCAGAGGCATTTTTAATTGAAGAAGCATTTGTCATTCCATACGCTGTTGGAGGAGGAGGCTATATCGCTTCAAAATTAAATCCATTTGAATCACAATATTCGCCATTTGGTGTTACATCAGAGAAATTTAAAGGTCAGTCTATCCTGGAAAAGCCAATGAATAATGAAGAATACAAGTCTGCTAAAGAGGCATGGGAGAAAGAGCGTGCCGAAGCTTTGGCGAACGCTTCTAATTAATTGATTTAGGCGCTTTTTAAATGTAGCAAGATTAGGAGATGACAGGATTTTTTTCTGCATCTCCTTTCTTATTTTGATAGTGAGAAGGAGGATGCGCGCATGCTGAAATACCTCGGAAAACGTATAGCGCAGTCAGTTTTGACATTATTCATCATTATTACGATTGTTTTCTCCCTGTTACGTTTAATGCCTGATGAGGGCTATTTAGGAGCAGCGGCGGAGAAAATGACGCTTGAACAGCAAGAAGTGTATTTAACTAATTTAGGCTTGCGTGATCCGCTATTAGTACAGCTGAAAAATTTCTATGTGAATTTATTTCAAGGGGATTTAGGAAAATCGATTACATATCGCACAGATGTTCCGGTTTTGGATATTATTCAGGATAAAATGATGTATTCTATAGTTTTTGGTTTAGGGGCAGTCGCTTTATCACTTTTAGTTGGTGTTCCTTTAGGCATTTTAATGGCGCAATTCAAGGGACGCTGGCTGGATCGTTTAGGAACGGGCTATATTGTCTTCATTGTGGCTGTACCGGCGATGGTATATTTTTTGCTGATCCAAATGTATATTTCGGACTGGTTTAACTTGCCGATGCTTTTCGATGAATACAATCCGCGGAGCTTTATTTTGCCGCTCATTTGTTTGGCGCTCGGCCCGATTGCTTCTTATGCGATGTGGATGAGACGCTATATGGTAGATGAGCTGAATAAAGATTATATTAAGCTTGCACGCGCAAAAGGGGTAGCAGAGCGTACAATCATGTTCCGCCATGTCATGAGAAATGCTTTTATCCCAATGGCGCAATATTTGCCGGCGACTATTTTATTCACGATTACCGGTTCGATTTATATTGAATCGTTATTTTCGATTCCGGGCATGGGCGGATTATTGGTTGATGCGATTCAGCGCCAGGATAATAATGTCGTACAAGGCCTTGTCCTTGTATTTTCTTCGCTAGGAATTATTGGTTTGATTTTGGGGGATTTGCTGATGGCGATTGTCGACCCGCGAATTAAGCTGGGGAAAGGGGACAGTGTACGCTAATGGGATTATTTACGAATGAAATTCAGAATATTTCGGAAAAATCGAATGAACAATTACATGATGAATTATTTGAATTTGCGAATATTGACGATGCAAGAGCGGAAGAAACAGCATATTCAAATTATTCCTATTGGCGATCAACTTTCCGATCCTTTAGAAAAAACAAAATTGCGGTTTTTTTATTGGCATTTGTTGTGCTGTTAATTGTTTTTACATTTATCCAGCCATATTTACCAGACCAAAAATCGCCGACCCAAATTTATCTGAATACAGAAACGGGGATGCAAGACCGGAATGTGGCGCCGAATGATGAATATATATTCGGCACGAACTCGATTGGCCAGGATTTATGGGCCCGGATTTGGGAAGGGACGAGAACGTCTTTGTTTATCGGTTTTACTGTAGCGTTAATCGAAGTGCTGATCGGCTTTTCTGTCGGTGCATTATGGGGCTATTCACGTAAACTTGAAGTTCCGATCACCCAGCTTTACAACATAGTGGACAATATTCCGACAACGATTGTCTTGATTTTAATGGCCTATATTTTACGACCAGGAGTATCGACGATCATTATTGCGATGTGTATTACAGGATGGGTGGAAATGGCACGGTTTCTGCGGAATCAAATCGTTATTTTACGGGATCGGGAGTATAATTTGGCGTCAAAAACTTTGGGGACGCCGGGCTATAAAATCATCGTCAAAAACTTGTTGCCGTATTTAATTTCCGTTATTATGCTGCGTATGAGTTTAGCGGTCCCGGCAGCAATAGGCGCAGAAGTATTTTTAACGTATATTGGATTAGGACTCCCGGTGAGCGAACCGTCATTGGGGAACTTGATTAATGAAGGCCGTGTACTGATGATGTCGCCGGATTTACGCTACCAGCTTATTTTCCCGAGTATTGTGCTCAGTGTGATTACGATCGCCTTTTATATTATTGGGAATGCATTTGCGGATGCGGCAGATCCGAAAAATCACGTATAAGGAGGATGGCGTTGGATGGAACAGGAAAAAATATTATCAATCGATAATTTGGTCATTAAATTTAAATTGCGCGGTCAAACATTAACGGCCATTCGTGATATTTCACTAGATTTGTATAAAGGGGAAAGCCTTGCGATTGTAGGTGAATCAGGTTCAGGGAAATCTGTTTTAGTGAAATCCATTATGGGTTTGCTCGATAAAAACGGCTATATTGATTCAGGCCAAATAAATTACGATGGACATGATTTGTCAAAATTCAAAACAGAGGCAGATTGGCTGAAAGTACGCGGCAAAAAAATAGCGATGGTGACTCAAGATCCGATGACATCATTGAATCCGCTTAAAACAATCGGCAAGCAAATCGAAGAAAGTGTCGTGCTGCACCAAGGTTTAAAAGGAAGTGATGCATATGAAAAAACATTGCAGCTATTGCGTGATGTCGGGATACATGATGTAGCACGCCGCTATAAGCAATATCCGCATGAATTTTCGGGAGGAATGCGCCAGCGGATTGTCATCGCAATCGCAGTTGCATGCAACCCTCAAATATTAATATGCGATGAGCCTACCACCGCATTAGATGTAACGATACAGGCGCAAATTTTGCAGCTTTTATCAAACTTGCAGGAAAAGTATTTACTGACGACCATTTATATTACGCATGATTTAGGGGTGGTCGCAAAAGTTGCGGATCGGATTGCCGTTATGTATGCAGGGGATATTATCGAGGTAGGTCAGACGGATGAGGTATTTTTCAACGCAAAGCATCCTTATACATGGGCATTGATTTCTTCATTGCCGCAACTGGGCGTTAAAGGGGAAGAATTATACTCGATTAAAGGAACACCCCCGAATTTATTTAAGGAAATCAAGGGGGATGCATTCGCGCCAAGAAATCAATATGCGCTGAAAATCGACTTTGTTGAACGCCCGCCTTTTTTTAAAGTGACAGATACCCATTTTGCACGCACATGGCTGCTTGATTCAAAGGCGCCAAAGGTAGAGCCTCCCGAAGTGTTGCAAGCATTTTTTGAAGAGGGGAGACAATATGCAAATGAATAATGCAGCAAAAGAAAAACTGATTGAAGTGAAAAATATCGACATTGTGTTCGGAAGCGGAAAAAAGCAATTCAAAGCCGTGGATGATGTAAGTTTTGATATATACAAAGGCGAAACATTTGGTCTTGTAGGCGAGTCGGGCTCAGGCAAAACAACGATTGGTCGTGCCATTATGCGCATTAATCCGATTTCGAGCGGCGAAATTTTATTCCACGGCGAAAAAATAAATGGCCGAATTTCAAGTGCATGGGATCGGGAAATTACGCAAAAAATTCAAATGATTTTCCAAGATCCTGGCGCTTCTTTAAATGAACGCGCAAAAGTGGACTATATCGTTTCAGAAGGATTGATAAATAATAAAAAATACAGCAGTGAGCAAGAACGCATCGAAAAAGTCAAAAAAGCGTTGCTAGAAGTCGGATTGCTGCCGGAATTCGCTTCCCGGTTCCCTCATGAATTTTCGGGAGGCCAGCGTCAACGTATCGGAATCGCGCGCGCACTTGTAATGGAGCCGGAATTTGTCGTAGCAGACGAACCGATTTCCGCGTTGGACGTGTCGATACGTGCACAAGTGTTGAACCTTTTATCAAGCTTGCAGGAACAGCGAGAGCTGACATACTTATTTATCGCGCATGACTTGTCGATTGTCCGCTTTATTACAGACCGTACAGCGGTAATTTACAAAGGGAAGATTGTCGAACTCGGTGAAACGGAAAAGCTTTTCAATAATCCGCTTCACCCATATACGAAAGCTTTATTAGCCGCAGTACCGGAGCCGAATCCGTATAAGGAGCGCTTAAAGAAGCTACAAGTATATGACCCGGCCGTGCATCAATACGACATGGACCCGCCGGAGTTTGCGGAAATTGAGAAAGGGCATTTCGTGCTGGCAAACAAAGAAGAGCAGGAGCAATACAAAGCGCATATCGTAAAAGTGGGGGTGTGAACAATGGCGTTGGTTATTCCAAAAGCGCTAAAAAAAGGGGATACGGTTGCATTGGTGAGCGCATCAGGCGCAACCCCAAAAGAGCGGCTGCAGCCCGCGATTGAGGCTGTTGAAAAGCTTGGATTTAATGTGGTCGTTGGAGAAACATGTAAAGTGCGTCATGGATATTTCGGTGGATCGGATGATTTGCGGGCAAATGAGTTGAATGCAATGTTCCGAAACCCGGAAATCGCCGGAATTTTTTGTATTAGAGGCGGTTATGGAGCTACACGAATTTTGCCGAAGCTTGATTTGGAAATGATCAAAAACAATCCGAAAGTATTTGCAGGATATAGCGATGTCACGGCATTGCATATTGTTTTTAATCAGCAATGCGGGTTTGTCACATATCATACACCGATGCCGTCGACGGAATTCATCCAGGACAAAATGGATGATTACACATGGAATTATTTCATGCAAAGTGTGACAAATACTGGGCAGCATAAGTATATACTTGAAAATGCTCAAGGGGAAGAGTTTGTGACACTTGTGCAAGGTTTTGCCGCAGGCGAACTGGTCGGCGGAAATTTAACGCTTGTTGTCGCTTCTTTAGGCACCCCATATGAAATTGACCTAAAAGGCAAAATATTGTTTTTGGAAGATATCGACGAAAATGTGCAGCGAATTGACCGTATGCTGACACAGCTTGCATTGTCAGGAAAACTGCATGAACTATCGGGGATTTTGCTTGGCAGTTGGACGGATTGTGGTCCTATGGATACGAAAAATCCAGAAAATAACTTAAGTTTGGAGACAGTGTTCGGCGAAATTTTAGTGCCATTGAATATTCCGATTTTAAAGAATGTGACATGTGGCCACATTTTGCCGACAATGTCTTTGCCGCTTGGCAGATCCATTGAGCTGGATGCAACAAATAAAGTAATCCGGGTAGTAGGGTGACAGTATGCAAGAACAAATAAAGCAGTTGATAGAACAGTGTCCATATAAAGTGCATATTGCAGTGCAAGACTACAAAACGAGTAAGGCGGTTCTGGAAATTCGCGGGCAGGAAGTGTTCAGCAGTGCAAGCGTCATTAAAGTCCCGATTTTAATTGCGATTTTGGCGCATCTGCAGAAAACAAACGGGGATTTGCAGCAAGTTCTTGAAATCGCCGATGAAAATATCGTGGATTTCAGTGTCATAACAGAGCAAAAGCAAACTAGTGCAACATTGCATGAACTGCTGCTATGGATGACAATCACGAGCGACAATACAGCAACAAATGCGTGCATCGATTTATTGGGAATGGAAGCGCTGAATTTTTACTTTAAGGAAATAGGCTTGCAAAATACACAGGTACAACGCAAAATGATGGATTTTAAGCGTCAAAAGCTAGGGTTTGATAATGAGACAACCGCAAGCGATATGCAGCATTTATTCCGGCTCATTTATGAGGGGAAACTGCTTTCAAGCGATTGGAATAGAGTGGCGATCGATATTTTATGCCGTCAGCGCAGTTATGAATCACTGAAACGCTATATCGTCGATGATGTGAAAATGGCGCATAAAACAGGCGGACTTGATACGGTTGATCATGACGCGGGAATTGTTTTTACGAAACAAAGCGACTATTTTATCGGTGTTTTTATTACGGAAGTAACGGATAATGATAAAGCGAAGCAAATGATAGGTGCGATCTCGAAAATTGTATATGAGCATTATACGAAATGACAGGGAGTGAATACTTTGAATGCAGTAGTAAATGTAATGATTGCAAATCTACATAATAAAACAGATCTACATTCAGAGCTAGTTGATGAGGCACTATACGGAATGCCGGTGGAAATAGTTGAGGACATTGATGATGAATGGGCCATGATCCGGACGTTTTATCGTTATGAAGGTTATACATTAAAATCGAATTTGCAGCTTGGAAGCGATATGCTGGCAGACTGGATTGCGGAAGCGAATTATGTAGTGATGCAAAGCTTTGCGGATGTGCTTTCAAGACCAAAAATTCAGAGTGATAAAATCATAACATTGACGCGCGGCGCTTTTATACAAGTTATTTTAGAAGCCGGACTCGATCATGCATGGACAAAAGTGCGGCTTGTGACAGGGGAAATAGGCTATTTGCGTTCGGCTTGGATTAAGGAGCGCGTAAAAGTCTATACGGCAAATGAAGATCTATTCCGGAAGCAAGTAGTCGAAACAGCATTCCGTTATCTAGGGGCGCCATATCGCTGGGGCGGAAAGACGGCTTTAGGTATTGATTGTTCAGGACTTGTCTCGATGGCCTATATGTTGAATGGCGCTTATATTTACCGCGATGCCAAAATTTTGGAAGGCTTTCCATTGCGCAAAATCGAACGCGAAAACTTGAAGATCGGGGATTTGATTTTCTTCCCGGGCCATGTCGCAATGTATATCGGCAATGAACAGTATATTCATTCATCGCTTGGCGGCAATGAAGTGAGTGTAAACAGTTTAAATTTGCAGGACGCGCATTACCGTGAAGATTTGGCGACAACGATTACGGAGTGCGGAACTATTTTCTAATTTGGAAGAAGAGAAAAAGGGACTGATCAGCAAATTTTCATTACTGGGCAGTCCCTTTAAATTTAAAAGTTTTTTCGAATCCATTCGTTTGCCTCCAGCCAATTGTTTACGCGTATCACGTTGTTTGGCACAGGCATTCGATTATATGGTGTATCAAATAATACAACAGGAATATTCAGTTGTTCTGCAATATCAACAGCGTTATCATGTTTGTCTTCGAAAAAAGCCTCGACTCCATGCCTTTTGGCTATTTCGATTTTATTATGGCTTCCAATGCATTCGATATGATCGTATGGCACTTTGAAGGATTCGAACCAATTTTTTGTGACATCGAAAACATTTTCGCCGCGAGCGGAAATATAATAAAGTTCATATTGTTTTTGCCATTCTGTCAATACGGATTTAGCGTCTTGGGCAAGCTCGCTCACTTCATACATATGAGGCTCATTTTCCTTAAACCAGTTTTGAAATTCTGTACGATTGACCGCATATGGAAAGCCGCTTAAAAAATCATATTCCGTTACATCCTGTAGCGTCATATTAATGTTGTACTGCTTATTAATATGTGGAATCAATGTGGCAGGACATGTTACCGTCCCATCGATATCAATGCCAAATCGATGCTTTAAGTTCGTCATTTCAATATGCTCCATTCCTTATGCGTTTGCTTCAGCGGCGCGTTTTTCCGCCATTTCAGCAGCTAGTTTATCAATTTCTTTTTTCAGCTCTTCCACCATTGTTTCCTCAGGCACTTTGCGAACTGTTTTTCCTTTCATGAATAACAGACCTTCGCCGCGGGCACCCGCAATCCCGATGTCTGCCTCACGCGCTTCACCTGGACCGTTTACCGCACAGCCAAGCACCGCAACTTTTAAAGGGACATTCAGCTTCGAAATATATTCTTCGACTTCATTGGCAATTGAAATTAAGTCGATTTCGATGCGGCCGCAAGTCGGGCAGGAAATCAATGTTGCCATATTTGATGCCAAGCCGAATGATTTCAGCAATTCCCGGGCTACTTTAATCTCTTCAACCGGATCCGCGGATAATGAAATGCGTAATGTATTCCCGATACCTTTAGATAAAATTGCACCTAACCCAGCAGCGGATTTTACAGTGCCTGCGAACAATGTGCCTGATTCCGTTATCCCTAAATGAAGCGGATAATCAAATGCTTTCGCCGCTTTTTCATATGCTTCAATGGCAAGATTGACATCTGATGCTTTCATCGACACGATAATGTCATGGAAATCCAAGTCTTCTAAAATTTTAATATGGTGCAATGCAGATTCTACCATTCCGTCTGCAGTAGGGTAGCCGTATTTTTCAAGAATATGGCGCTCAAGGGAACCGGCATTTACACCGATACGAATCGGAATACCTTTTGCTTTAGCGGCATTTACCACTGCCTCTACTTTTTCGCGTCGCCCGATATTGCCTGGGTTGATACGAACTTTATCGATGCCGCCTTCAATGGCTTTTAGCGCTAATTTGTAATCAAAATGAATATCCGCTACTAACGGGATATTGATTTGTTTTTTTATTTCGGGTATTGCTTCTGCAGCGCGCTCATCGGGCACTGCTACACGCACGATTTGACATCCAGCCTCTTCTAAACGTTTAATTTCAGCAACAGTTGCTTCAACATCATGTGTTTTCGTCGTGCACATACTTTGGATTACGACTTCGTTGTTCCCACCAATTGTTAAATTACCGACACGCACAGGACGCGTTTTCGTACGGTGAACGATTTCACTCATGAAAAATTCTCTCCTTCTCAGGCTTGTTAATGTTGTTTTATCTTTCCACAGATATAAACGATATGTAAGCCGTCACTGTTCCTTATTTTATCAGTGTATGAAAAGAAGAACAAGGAAGAAACGTTGTGAATTCAATTTGTACAATTTTCATTCACATGTGAGATGATCGGTACAAGAACGGTGTCGCCGGGAACGAGCGGCTGCAAATTCAAATGAGGATTGAGCTTGTAAAACTGTGCAAGTCTTTCCGGAAAAGTTGTTTTGACGGGCGAGGGAGTTGCTGAAAATAAACTATAGATCGTATCGTCTTGCTGAATTTTTACGACAACATAGCTCTGTTCCTTCACTTCATCACACGACTGCTCGGTCGCATAAAAAGAGGCTAAAGGCAATGACCCTTCCTGCAAATCGACTTTAACGACGAATGCGAGTAATAAAAGCGCGATAGAAACTAGTAAAATGCGCAAAAAAATCCCTCCTTATCTATACAATTAAACTTGTAAATGAATTGTTAAACTATATGATATGGAGAGGGGATTTATTATTTTTCAACTGGATATTTTGTTAAGGCAATGATAATGAATAACATCGTAATGAAAATACTGATCATGGTGGTAACAGTTGGAGAAATAGGGAACAAATTTCCGAACATAGTTAGAAATGTTGCCCAAGTGCTCGCAAATACGGCTGTCCGCCATACTTGCCGATATTCCCCCCGACGTTTCATCGGCTTGATGAATAACTGTCCGGCAAGCGCATATAAGCTTACTTTAATGAAGTATATCGAAGTGTTTAAAACGAATAAAAAAAGTATCGCAATCGGATAAACAATCCACTGAACATTTTGTGCATATTGCTCGATTTCGGAATAGCTAAAAATCTTTTCCGTCCCGCCATTGATAAATTGCCCGAAAGAAAAGGCAGTTAATAGTGTGATCATCAAAAACGCATACTGCATTACTTTTCCGATAGAAAGGATACGATAAGCACCTAGTTTTTTAGGGTTTGTCAAGCTATGCATCAACAATTGCAAGTGTGAAATTTTCATATGTATAACGGCTCCTTTAACGAGTAGTGTAACATGAAAAAAAACCTATTTAAACTTGGGAAAACAAAATTGAATCTTTTCTTCAGTTATTTCGTATAATTTGTGAAGAACTTATAAAAGGAAGTGGCAATGTTGGACATTATTGCATGGGTGCTTATTATAGCGTTATTTATCGTTGCTTTTATTGGTTTAGTGTACCCGATCATCCCATCCGTCCTGTTTTTATTAGGCGGTTTTATCGTATATGGTCTATTTTACAGCTTCAGCGATCTACCCTGGTGGTTCTGGCTCATTCAATTATTGTTCGTTGCATTGCTGTTTGCGGCAGACACTGTTTCCAACTTAATTGGTGTTAAAAAATTTGGCGGCTCAAAGGCGGGTATGTGGGGCAGCACGATTGGATTATTAGTCGGGCCATTCGTCATTCCGTTCGCCGGGATTATTGCCGGGCCATTCATCGGGGCGATCATTGGTGAATTAATCGTTGAACGAAGCAATTTCCGGCAGGCGATCAAAGTTGGAGTTGGTTCGGTCTTGGGATTTCTCACATCTGTCGCAACAAAAGGGATCGTTCAGGCAGTCATGATTGCTCTATTTTTTATAGCGATTTAAATGCAGTGCAATTAGTTGTAAATAATGGGCGAAATAGCTTACACTAATAATGGAAATGATTACAAAACATTAGGTGAGGCAGGAAACGCATTGCTTTTCCGTCAAAAGGCTGAATTGTATGTTTTACTATTTTTTTCATTGAATGACAGATCAGTTTTTGATAACCTAGTACTGTAATCAACATTAATCATTTGTTCCAGGGAGGAATATTATCATGGCATTCAAATTACCAGAATTAACTTACGCTTACGACGCATTAGAGCCGCATATCGATGCAAAAACAATGGAAATTCACCACTCTAAACACCACAATACTTATGTAACGAACTTAAACGCAGCAGTAGAAGGTACAGAATACGCTGATAAAGACATTAACGAGTTAATCGCTGACATCGATGCTTTACCAGCTGATAAACAAACAGCGGTGCGTAACAACGGTGGCGGACATGCCAACCACACATTATTCTGGGAAGTAATCGCTCCAGGCGGTTCTAACACTCCAGTAGGTGAAGTAGCTAAAGCAATCGATGCAAAATTCGGTTCATTTGACGCTTTCAAAGAAGAATTCGCGAAAGCTGCTACTACACGTTTCGGTTCAGGCTGGGCTTGGCTAATCGTTGAGGGCGACGGTGTAGCTGTAACTTCAACTCCAAACCAAGACTCTCCGGTAATGGAAGGCAAAACACCAATCCTAGGCTTAGACGTTTGGGAGCACGCTTACTACTTAAACTACCAAAACCGTCGCCCAGACTACATCGGGGCATTCTGGAACGTAGTGAACTGGGACGTAGTAGAAGCTAAATTCCAAGCTGCTAAATAATTGCGAGGAATTAACTTTTTACTGAACGATTAACCAGTTTGCATCGAAAGCGAAGCGGCAGATGCATCATATTCATAATTTCAAGAAGCATGAGAAGTTTCATTATTTCTCATGCTTCTTTTATGTATTTTATTACGGATTTCTGCTACGCTTGTTTATAATAAATCGGATTGGGGTGCAATGGATGTTTGATGAGTTTATCGCACAAATTGATGGGAAATGGCATGATGCTTTTATTAAATTAATGGTAACAATCGAAGAAAATCTGCCACCGGGGTTTGAAAAGTCATTGGACCGGAATATGATGGCGTATAGTGTACCTTTAGCGGCTTATCCGAAGGGGTATCACGTAACACCTAATACACCATTGCCTTTTTTGGCTATTGCGCCCCAAAAGCGGCATTTAGCGTTGTATCATATGGGCATTTATGGTGAGCCGGAACTGCTCGCGTGGTTCCAGGAAGCTTATGCAAAGGCGGTTCCGACAAAACTGAATTTGGGAAAAAGCTGTATTCGCTGGACATCGACGAAGCATATCCCATATGAACTGATTGGCGAGCTTTGCAAAAAAATGACCGCTGAGCAATGGATCGAAATTTATGAACGCGGAATTGCCCGGTAATAATAAGAGGTAAGTTGTCTTGAATTGGGCAACTTGCCTTTTTTAAAGCACATCAAACTGCTTCACACGAATGATGGTCATTAAATAGTTATTCAGCTTTTCCGGTGATTGTCTATAATCATCGTTATGCCATTGCAATATTAAACCAATGATCGCATTTGCGGAATAGCTTATAAAGAAGCTCAATTGCTCATCATTCATATCAATTAAATGCCGGTTATGGCATGAGTGGATAAATGATCGAATTGTTTCAAACAGCATTTTATAATAGTTGATCGGAATTCTATCGTCGAGTACGATCCGATAAAATGGTTCGTACTTTTTTACATGATGAAAAATTTGTATCATTTCCGGTGTTAAATCAGAAATATTATCGCGCGTCAAATCGTATGGAATTTCGTACGATGTTTTTAAATCTTTGACAATCTCATTAAAATAGCGCTCAAAAACTCCATGTACATTTTTATAATGCAAGTAAAAGGTGCCGCGGTTAATTTCTGCGATCCGGCAAAGCTCCGCAATCGAAATATTTTCAAGCGATTTTTCTTTCAGCAATATAAGCAAAGCGCGCTGTATGCTTTCATGCGTCTTTTTTACACGTAAATCCATGGAAAATTTTCTCCTTTACTGAACAGTATTTTTAAAAATGTTGAATAATAAACAGAAAACAATATTCCGTTGTTTGTGCACTCTTATTGTTTAGATTATAATTTTTATTGAACAGTTGTACAATAACTTCTATATTAAAGGAGAGATTTTCAATGAAATTACAGGACAAAGTGGCAATCGTTACAGGTGCGGCTTCAGGAATGGGGAAAGCAATCGCGGAAGCTTATGCAAAAGAAGGGGCAAAAGTAATCGTATCGGATTTAAATGGAGAAGGGGCAAAAACAGTTGCTGATGAAATTAATGCAAATGGCGGCACGGCAATTGCCATCGCAACGAATGTAGCAAAAGACGAGGATTTGCAAAAATTATTCGATACTACAGTTGAAAAATACGGTCAATTAGACATTTTAGTAAACAATGCGGGGATTATGGACGGTTTTGAGCCGGTAAACGAAATTACCGATGCACACTGGGATATGATTTTCGCAGTAAATACGACTTCTGTAATGAAATCAATGCGTATTGCAACAGACATGTTCCTAAAACAGGGCCATGGTGTCATCGTAAATAATATTTCTGCGGGCGGTTTAAACGGGGGCCGCGCAGGAGCAGCATATACAGCATCTAAGCATGCGGTCGTTGGCTTGACGAAAAATACGGCATTCATGTTCTCTCAATCAGGCATTCGTGTAAACGGTATCGCACCAGGTGCTGTTATGACGAACATCCAGCAATCAATGCAAAATGTAAGTCAATATGGTGCAGCTCAACAACAAAAAGGCTCTGCATTAATTCCGCGAGTTGGGAGCCCTGAGGAAATCGCAAAATTGGCTGTATTTTTAGGCTCGGAAGATTCAAGCTTCATCAACGGTCAAATTATTACAGCAGATGCAGGTTGGACAACTTACTAATATTTTAATTTCAAAACAGTTTCGTAACTTCGGTTGCAAAGCTGTTTTTTGTTTTAACCATCCAATTGAAGAGGTAAATACATATAAAATAAACGTTTATTGAATAAAGTATAAAGAGGTGAGGAATAAATGAGCATGACGTACAAAAATATATTAGTCGCAGTGGACCAATCAAAAGAATCGATGATCGCTTTTAGGAGAGCAGTGCAAGTTGCACTCAATAATGTCGGGAGCAGGCTGTATATTGTCCACGTAATTGATACTCGCTCCTTTGCATTTTCAGAAGGCTATAATTTTGATTCAGCGGATAAGTTGGCTAATAGCAGGAAGGATATGCTGGATGAATATGAAAAAATTGCGCAACAATCAGGCGTCGGGCAGGTTGGTAAAATAATTGAATACGGAACACCAAAACATATTATAGCGCGCGACATTCCGAAGCAAAAACAAATTGATTTAATTGTTTGCGGTGTCACAGGAAAAGGGGAAGTTGCACGTTTATTCCTTGGCTCTGTATCCGAAGGGATTTTACGTACAGCACGTTGTGACGTCCTTGTTGCAAGAAATCGATAAATAATCCAAGAAGCTCCACGTAATTACCGTGCAGCTTCTTTTTTGTGAAACTTTACGAGAGCCAAGCCGTCTAAAAGATGAACAATATAAATCTGAACTCTTTTTTCAACGGGTTTTCAGTGTTATACTAGAGGGCATGACTAAGCATTCATGTACAGCATACATAAAGTAAGAAAGGGGAATTTCATTTGCGCAAAATTACGCAAAACCGTCAGCAAAATCCGAAGGCAAAGCAGCGGGCAAGTTTAACGTTTCGGATGAACGTCCTTTTCTTTTCCATATTTGTTCTGTTTTCTGTACTTATTTTCCGTCTAGGATATATACAAATTGTAAAAGGCGAGGATTATGTGCGCGAATTGGAACGTACAGAGGAAGTCCGGGTGAATACGAGTGTGCCGCGCGGGCGGATTTTTGACCGCTATGGTCGAATTTTAGTGGATAATCAGCCTGAAAATGCGATTACATACACGAAAATGCAAACGACAAAATCTTCTGAAATGCTGGAAATAGCCGAAAAGCTAGCACACTTAATCGAACAGCCTACAGAAAAGGTGACACATCGGGATAAATTGGATTTTTGGATTTTACGTAATCCTAACGATGCAAAAGAAAAAGTGACACAAGAGGAAATGACGAAGTACCGAAACGAAAATGAAGAGTTAGAGACAAAGGAAATCAATCAGGAATATGACCGCCGTATTCGTGAGCGGATAACGGATGAAGAACTTGAGCAGCTTTCCGACTTTGATTTGGAAGTGCTCGCCATTTACCGCGAAATGATGACGGGGTACAGCCTATCGCCGCAAATTATTAAAGGAGAAAATGTCACACATGAGGAATTTGCGCGGGTTTCTGAACAATTGGCCGAATTGCCGGGTGTGAACACAACGACAGACTGGAAGCGTGTGCGTTTGTCGCCTTTAGCCATTATAGGGCGTACGACTGTACCGAGTAAAGGTGTGCCTAAATCGAAATTGAACTTTTATTTAGCGCGCGATTATTCTCGTAATGATCGTGTAGGGGAAAGTTATTTTGAAGCACAGTATGAAGAAATTCTGCAAGGCGAGAAATCCGTCGTTAAAAACATCACGAATAAAAAAGGCCAAGTAGTGGAAACGATGACGACCTTTGATGGCGAGCCAGGAAAAGATTTAGTAACGACATTGGATGTTGAGCTTCAGCAAAAGGCCGATGAAATTGTTGAGCGTCAATTGCTTGATTTAAAGTCCCTTCGTGGCTCGGAATTGCTGGATCGTGCGTTTTTAGTAGCGATGAACCCAAAAACGGGCGAGCTATTATCGGTTGTAGGGAAAAAAATCGAAAAGGATGAAGAAACAGGGGAGCCATATATTGTCGATTATTCCTACGGCACATTTACGACAGCATATGAAGCTGGTTCTACAGTAAAAGCCGCAACTGTTTTAATGGGGTATAACGAGGGTGTTATTAAGCCGAGAACTGTCATGCTTGATGCTCCGATGCGCATCGGGAATATTACGCTGAATACATTATTCAACCAGCATGGCAGTGTCATGTTGGATGATTTAACGGCGTTGGAGCGTTCATCAAATGTCTACATGTTT
Organism: Solibacillus silvestris; assembly: GCF_051967575.1. Taxonomy (NCBI): domain Bacteria; kingdom Bacillati; phylum Bacillota; class Bacilli; order Caryophanales; family Caryophanaceae; genus Solibacillus; species Solibacillus silvestris. The sequence goes on along the minus strand of NZ_JBQCJW010000033.1, from coordinate 18,720 downwards.
AAGATTGCAATGGGAATCGGCGGGCGTACATACTCACCGGGAATGCGCTTCAGCTTGGCGCAAGGCACGCTGCAGACGATGCGTAATGAATATGCCCAATTCGGACTTGGGGTTCCGACAGGACTTGATTTACCAGGTGAAACAGTCGGCTACCAAGCTGATCCGGATACGGATGTGAAATTGCTCAACTTGGCGATCGGGCAGTTTGATACGTATACGACAATGCAGCTGGCACAATATATTTCAACGATTGCAAACGGCGGATACCGCATCCAGCCGCGCATGCTCAAGGAAATCCGCAAACCGTCCAAAGATGGCGAACATTTAGGGCAAATTGTTGATGAAGTTTCACCGACAATTTTAAATAAAATCGAAAATAGTAAAGAAGAAATTGAGCATGTGCAGGAAGGGCTGCGCCGCGTATACTTCGGGACGAATGGTTCAGCAAAAAAACAATTTGCAACAGCTGACTATACGGCGGCCGGCAAAACAGGTACGGCAGAGGTAGTTTACTATGGTCCGCAACGCGATAAATGGAAAACAAACACGATCAATATTGTGCATGTAGGCTATGCACCGTTTGATGATCCGGAAATTGCCTATGCAATTATTTACCCATGGGCGACAACAATCTTCAAGAACAATTATTTAGCTCAGGCGAATTTGACAGCGCGTGAATTACTGGATTCCTACTTTGAACTGAAAGATAAATATGCAGAAGAAGGCCTATCTGCAAGCAAGGTGGAAAAACCGATCATTAATCATTCCGATGAAAAGCTGGATGAGGATGAAGAAGTCAAAACTGTAAATGAATAAAATAAAAGTCCCGTAGTTTCATGCTGCGGGATTTTTTTAAAGGAGAAATATTCAATGAAAAAGAAAATTCTGCATACTGTTGTAATAATCGGGGCATTAAGCAATGCGGTTATTTTAGCAGTAATGGATATGCCGCCATGGCTGATTATTTTAATGTCCGTTATTTACATCGTAATTTTCGAAGGGCTGCTTTTAGTATTGGAGCCGCGGCTTGTACGTGCAGAACGGGAGCGGAATGTAAAGGCATACCCGTTTTTGCGGGAATTGGTCGACGCGAAAAAAGCTACAGTAACATTGCGCGATGGTACTGTGCTCTACAATGCAACATTTGAAGGCTATGCGCATACAAAAGATGCGAAATCGATTTTGTTGCATGTACATACTGTAAAGACAAAGAAAGAGAAACCAACTTTTACTGAACATGCGGTTAAACTAATTAACATAAAGAGTGTAAAAAAAGTTCAATAATAAGAAATTGAGACAATTTGCGAAAGATGCACGCAAATTGTCTTTTTTCTTTACAAACCTTTACAGTCTATTAACGAGCGGAATATATGTGCTCAATAAATTGTCCTTATAGTTGAAATTGTAAGAAAAAACATTTTTTAAACAAGCGGAGGAATTACAAATGAAAAAGTGGCAGTACTTCACATCAACAGCTTTACTAGGTTCAGCATTATTTTTAGGAGCATGCGGCGGAGAAGAGAATGAAGAAGAGGTGTCAACATCTGCCGAAACTCCAACTGAACAAGCTGAAACTGGCAGCGCACAATTAACAGGTAACGTAGTAGGCGATGGTTCGTCAACAGTTGCTCCGATTACAGAAGCATTGGTTGAAGAATACGCAGCGGTACAAAAAGATGTACGTGTAGCAGTTGGTGTATCCGGTACAGGCGGCGGATTCGAAAAATTCATCAATGGTGAGACGGATTTCTCAAACGCTTCACGTCCAATTAAAGATTCGGAAGTTGAAGAGCTAAAAAATGCAGGCGTAGAATACACAGAATTTGAATTAGCATACGATGGGTTATCGGTAGTCGTACACCCAGAAAACACATGGGCAAAAGATTTAACAGTCGATCAATTAAAACAAATTTGGGTGGAAGACGGCTCTACAAAAAAATGGTCTGATATCGACCCATCATGGCCGGCTGAAGAAATCGTCTTCTACTCACCAGGCTCCGATTCAGGTACTTATGATTACTTTGATGAAGTAATTTTAGACGGCGAAGACATCGTGAAATCAGCAACACTATCTGAGGATGACAATGTATTGGTGCAAGGTGTAACAGCGGACAAAAATGCGATCGGCTACTTTGGCTATGCTTACTACTTAGAAAACAAAGACAAGCTGCAAGTCGTGACTGTAAATGGTGTGGAACCTACGAACGATACGATCGAGTCAGGGGAATACTCTCCATTATCCCGTCCATTATTCGTCTATGTGAAAAACAGTGCGATAAAAGATAATGAAGCAACATATGACTTCATTAAATTCACATTGGAAAATGCCGGTGAAATGGCGGAAGTTGTAGGTTATGTAAGCTTACCATCAGAGAAGTATGAAGCAAGTTTGGAAGTTTTGGAAGGCTTAAAATAGGTGCAGGATCAATAGTGTGGGGTGGCTCTCATGCCCCGCACATTTTTTAGTGAGAGTAACTAAGGTGAAATCGTGCAATGAAAAAGTGCCTGATTAACCTTGATCAGTATAGACGAATAGTGGAAGGAGTTTTCGTTCATGGCTCTTAAACAACATGAGCAAGTAAGCGTCCAGCAGTTAATCGAGCGCTCGCGCAATCGCAAAGGAAAGAAAGTAATCGAAAAGTTAGTACCTATTGGTTTATTTCTAGCAGCGACGATTTCGGTTCTTACGACGTTTGGGATTGTGTTCACATTAATATTTGAAACGATAGAATTTTTTACGCGGGTGTCGATTACGGATTATTTATTCGGTACGGAATGGCTGCCGTTCTCTGGAAAGGAACCTTTGTATGGAATACTGCCATTAATATTAGGGACATTTAAAGTTACGCTAATTGCGATTATTGTTGCCGTGCCATTCGGTTTAGGAGCAGCGATATATTTAAGCGAATATGCTTCGGATCGTGCACGGAAAATTATTAAACCGATTTTGGAAGTACTTGCGGGTGTCCCGACGATTGTTTACGGTTTCTTTGCATTAACGTTTATTACACCGATTTTCCAGGCGATTATTCCGAATCTGAAAATTTTCAATGCGATCAGTCCGGGTATTGTCGTAGGAATAATGATTTTGCCGATGATCACTTCAATGTCTGAAGATGCGATGAGCTCAGTTCCTCGTTCGATTCGTGAAGGGGCTTTAGGATTGGGTGCCACAAAATTTGAAGTGGCGGTTAAAATTGTATTGCCTGCTGCATTATCAGGCATTATTGCTTCTGTCGTATTAGGTATTTCCCGCGCAATAGGCGAAACGATGATCGTCTCTTTGGCAGGCGGCTCTACACCGAAGTTTGATTTTGGGTTTACGGATTCGATTCAGACGATGACTGCATATATTGTCCAAGTAACGACAGGTGATGCGGGTTATGGAACGACAATCTATTACTCTATTTATGCAGTGGGGTTCACATTGTTTATTTTTACATTAACGATGAATCTGCTCGCAACATACATTTCAAAACGCTTCAGAGAGGAGTATTAATATGCGCTATATTCAAGACGATTTAGTCATGAAGCGAATGAACAAACGACTCGTTTCAAATAAAATGTGGAAATGGGTGTTTATCATTGCCACAAGCTTTGCCCTTGTTTCATTGGGGATGCTGTTATACCGGATTTTATCGCAAGGATCAGGTTATTTGGATTTGGATTTCATAATGAATTTCGCTTCACGCATACCTGAAAATGCCGGGATAAAAGCAGCTTTAGTCGGCTCCTTATGGCTAATGTCGGTCGTTGCGCCTGTTTCCATTATTTTAGGTGTCAGCACTGCGATTTATTTGGAGGAATATGCGAAGCAAAATAAAATGAATGATTTTATCCGCATGAATATTTCAAACTTGGCGGGCGTTCCCTCGATTGTATTCGGTTTACTAGGGCTGACGATTTTCGTCCGGTTATTCGGGTTTGAAAAAAGTATTTTAGCAGCCGGGCTGACGATGAGTTTATTAATTTTGCCGGTCATTATTGTAGCTGCTCAAGAAGCGATCCGCTCGGTACCGAAAGAGCAGCGCGAAGCATCATACGGAATGGGTGCGACAAAATGGCAAACGATTGTCCGTGTTGTATTGCCAGCAGCAATTCCAGGGATTTTGACAGGCAGTATTTTAGCGTTATCACGTGCAATCGGTGAAACAGCACCATTAGTCGTAATTGGTATACCTGTAATTTTGCAATTTTTGCCTACTGGTTATTTAGATACGTTTACAGCATTGCCGATGCAAATTTTCGACTGGGCAAAACGTCCGCAAGAAGCGTTCCAGTATGTGGCATCCGCAGGAATCATCGTATTAATGATCGTGCTGTTAACGATGAATTCGATCGCAATTTTTATTCGGAATAAATTCCAAAAACGTTATTAGGAGTGAAGTGGAATGGTTCAAGTTTTAACGAAAGACAATACAGTGCAGGCAATTCATATAGAAGATCAGAAGTCGGTCGTAATGCAGTCGAATCATTTTAATTTATGGTATGGTGATCATCATGCATTGAAAGATATTAATCTGGATATGAAGGAAAATGAAGTAACGGCGATTATTGGGCCTTCAGGCTGCGGAAAATCAACATATATTAAAGCATTAAATCGTATGGTCGAGCTTGTGCCAATTGTGAGGACGACAGGTGAAATCAATTACCGGGGACGCAATATTTTCGCAAACGGATACGAAGTGGAAGAACTGCGCACGAAAGTCGGCATGGTTTTTCAAAAACCAAATCCTTTCCCGAAATCGATTTACGATAATATCGCGTACGGGCCGCGTATTCACGGCATAAAGAATAAAAAGATTTTAGATGAGATTGTGGAAAAGTCACTGCGCGGTGCTGCAATTTGGGATGAAGTGAAAGACCGCCTTAATCAAAATGCGTATGGTTTATCAGGTGGCCAGCAGCAGCGTATTTGTATCGCACGTTGTTTAGCAATTGAGCCGGATGTCATTTTAATGGACGAGCCGACTTCAGCACTTGATCCAATTTCAACATTGAAAGTAGAGGAGCTTGTTCAACAGATGAAGGAGCGATATTCCATCGTTATCGTTACACATAATATGCAGCAAGCTGCACGTATTTCCGACAAAACAGCCTTTTTCCTAAATGGCGAAGTTGTAGAATATGATAAGACAGATACGATTTTCTCTACACCATCAGATCAGCGAACAGAAGATTATATTTCAGGTCGATTCGGATAAGGAGCAAAAAATGGCTAATATGATTCGTGAACGTTTTGAGCATGATTTAATTGCAGTACAGCAGGATCTAATGGAGCTTTGCGACTTAAGCATCGACTCTTTGCAGCTGGCATTTAAAGCTTTTACTAAAAAGGATATCGATTTGGCACTCCAAGTAATCGGAACCGATTTGAAAATTAATCGCTTAGAGGAAACGATTAATGATCGTGTCATTTTACTCATCGCAAAACAGCAGCCTGTTGCGACCGATTTGCGGCGGTTAATCGTCGTCATTAAAGCTGCAACAGATATGGAGCGCATTGGCGACCATGCAGTAAACATCGCAAAGGAAACGATTCGCATTGGCAAAGAGCCTTTCGTGACGAGCATTGAGCCAATTGAAGAAATGTTCCATAAAACGATTTCGATGCTGCGTCAAATTGTTGATGCATTTTTGGAGGAAAACACTACAAAGGCAAAAGAGATTGCCAAGATGGATGATGTGGTCGATGAGCTAACAGGAAATACAATCAGCAATTTAATGAAGCTAACGGTATCAAATGAGCAAGTGGCCCAGGTCACGAACCTATCCTTCGTCTGCCGTTGTATTGAGCGTTCGGCAGACCATGCGACAAACATCGCCGAACATTTATTCTATCTTGTAAAAGGAAAACATTATGAATTGAATAACTGATTATTCAAAGTATAGGGAGGAAACTTCTTATACTTTTTTTAGTGGGAAAAAGGAGCTTTAAAGGTAGCTGTATGCGAAGATTATTTTTTAATTTTGAAACGCGCTCTATTTGGCAATCGTTTACAATGTAGGAAAGGGGGCAGGCGTAATATGAATAGTGAAATCGAACAAATTGTAGATGAATACAGTACGCATTTATTGCGAATCGCCTATTTTTATACGAAAAATCGTTATGCTGCAGAGGATATTGTGCAAGATGTATTTATTAAGTTTATCCAGTCAAACTATTCGGAACGCGGTCAACTTCGTGCTTATTTGGCGAAAATGACGGTAAATCGCAGCAAAGACTATTTGAAAAGCTGGGCATATCGGAAAATGCAATTTGAATCGAAATGGTGGATGAAAACGACGGACCGTGACCATATCGTACAACAGGAGGAACGTTCAAACATTGGGGCGGCGATTTTAAAACTGCCTTTAAAATATCGGGAGCCGATTATATTGTACTACTATGAAGAAATGTCAGTTATACAAGTCGCGCATATTTTGCAGATAAACGAAAACACAGTAAAGACGAGACTAAAGCGTGGGCGTGAACAGTTGCGGCCTGTACTTGAAGAAGAATGGGAGGTGCTTCGTCATGAATGAACTCAAAAAGGCATTAATCGATGTTGCAGGTGATATGTCCGCCAGCGAAAGTGCTGTAAAAAATGCCGTTTTATATAAAAAGCGCAGAAGAAAAGGGAGAGAAATCTTTATTATACCGGCATTTGTGATGGTTTTATGCTTCATTGGCTTTACACTGTGGCTCCTTCCAAATCAGGCGGATGATAGGCAGGCAGACAGTCTGTTCAATAATGATTATTTATATGATTATTTCATCGGACGACAAAAGATGTTCACACCTGATCTTGAAGTGAGCCAGTCTGAAAAAGATGCGGCATTTTCATATTATGCGGAAATTATCGGGGTGGAGCAATTGGCCGAAAGCCATCACCTTCAAATTTCCGAAGCGGAGTACGAGAAACAAAAAAAGCTTTCAGATAATGTAGTGAATGAGGAAGTGAGGCAGCAATTGCTGTCATTGGCGAATTTGTCCATAGCTCAATATGAAAAATATGTGCAACCGCAATTAATCAGACATACAATATATTTGGATAAATTAAATGCGATCTGGTTAGAACAAAATCCTCGAATGCTTTCTGAATTTGCGACTGGCTATACGTATCAGTTAGCGCATAAATATTTATTGGAGCATTTTGAAGAAGAATATTTCGCATTGCAGAAAAGACATGAAACAGCGTCCAATCATTCAATCGGCGTGCCGAAGTCGGGTGTCATTGCAGCGATTGAAGGAAATATGCTGTTTTTCATTCAAAATATGACGCGTGAGGAACTTCAATATATATCCGATGAGGAAAAGTTTCGCCCTGAAGACGGCAAAATCAAAGCATGGATCGTAAATATCGATGAAATTCCCGTAGCGGTAGGGGATTATGTGAAAGTTTCAATTAGCGGGACGTATCGAAATGACTCTTCCAGCTATGCCAATGCTTTAAGTGAAGGATTGGAAGTGATGTTGCCAGCTGCACATACAGATGCAATACAATCTATTGACGTGGCGGGTTCGGACGTGGCACAGTGGCTCGAACTTATTAAAGATGTAAGCTGGGAATCACAGGAAGTGGTGAATAACTTTTCTAAGCCACTTTATATAGTCAATGTGGAAAATCAAAAGTATACAATATTCAAAAATGATTATAAAAATTATTTAATCGTTCCCTATGGAGAATCAAAAATCGCGAAATTAACACAAGGTCGAACAGAAAAAGTCGAAGCGTTTTTACAGCAATTCGTGACTAAATAATTCATGCATTGTTTGTATACATGGTACAATAGGGGAAACTTGAATAACAAAGCTTATTCAATATAAAGGAGTTTGGACTATGTTAAAAACAACCGTATTTGAACAATTAAAACAAGCGATGAAAAATAAAGACGCATTGGCAAAAGGGGTATTGACGCTAGTAAAGTCGGCACTTGATTCTGCCGAAAAGGAAAAAGGCGCAGAATTGACGCCGCAGGAAGAAACTGCAGTCATCAATCGTGAAATTAAACAAACAAATCAATCGCTGGAAGGCGCAAAGCAAGCGGAACGAAGCGATTTAATCGAAAAAGAGGAAGCTAAATTAGTTATTTTAAAATCGTTTTTGCCGAAACAATTAACGGAAGAAGAGATTATTGCAGAGCTGAAAGCAGCTGGAATTACATCAGGCATGAATATGGGAGACGCTATGAAAATCGCGAAGCCTTTATTGGATGGCAAGGCAGATGGGGCAACAATTTCAAAAATCGCAAAAATGCTGATTGCGTAAATTTGCCCGGATGACGGGGATATGCAAAAAGGTTTTCCGCTTTTTGCACACCCTCTCCAACTATCGATTTTATGTTAGTCGGAATAGATTTCTGTTGTCCTCATTGTAAAGGACGTGTTCTGACTTCGATTTTCGGACACGACTTTCACTATATTTTTACAGTTTCAATACTTGCAATAGAGAAAAGGGATAATTATAGGGAGGATTACGATGAATTTACATGACCAAATTAAATTATACGTACCATATAATGAACAAGAAGCAAAAGACAAAGATATCATTTTACGTGCAATGGCGACATTATCAGATGTTCTGACACGGAACAATGAAGTAGTGCATTTCACCGCTTCGGCTTTTGCATTGAATCCTGGTCGCACACATATATTAATGGTCTATCATAATATATACAACTCGTGGAGCTGGACAGGCGGGCACGCGGACGGCAATCCGAATTTGTTCGAAGTAGCGAAAAAAGAGCTGCTGGAAGAAGCGGGTCTTACAGAAGTGAAGGCGATACACGAGGATATTGCATCCGTTGACATTTTACCGGTGATTGGCCATATGAAAAACGGGAAATATGTAGCAGCACATTTACATTTTAATGTGACGTATTTGTTTGAAGTTGCGAACGATGCATCATTGAAAGCGAAACTCGATGAGAATAGCGCGGTCGGCTGGATTCCAATCAGCGAAATCGCCCGAAAATGCACAGAGCAGCATATGATTCCGATCTATGAAAAAATAATTGAAAAAGTAAAGAAAATCGAAAGCTGAATGTAAAAAGATGTGTTGAAAATTTTATTAATCAACACATCTTTTTTATTGAGTAAATTTTGCAGCATCAACGTCAGAACATTATGAATCGCTGTCGTTTATGCTGAAGTTTACAGGGCGTGTACGAATATTTTCGTGAAAGCGCCGCACTTCCCGGTAAGGCAATAACCGCTGCTGTGCGCGAATATCTTCCACATCCATTTGAAATGGCTCAATCCGTCCCTTCTGCAAATAGACGAGACGCTGAAAAGGATTGATCGCGATAGCTTTCGAATATTTTCCGAACAATGTTAAATTATGACCTTTCGCGAAATATAAATTCAAGATGGCCCGATTATGTGCAATGGCATGTGGTGAATCGCATTTATACCAAATATCCTTAAAGGATACACCGAGCAAAACGGCATATTCGATTGCCTCTTCCACCGGCAATTCCATATAATCAATGGAATTTTTTTTTACTAACTTATAAATTGTTAGTGCAGGGTCAAATGCATTCAATTCATAATAAATGAGTGGAATAGGCGGTAATTTATGGCGATCTTTTATCATTAAGTTTGATGGGGGACGTTTCGCGCTTAAAAATAGATTGTTTCTTGTAAAGTATGAGACTTCCTTCCCGATTACTTGCTGATGTTGCGAATTTTCGTAAACGACCGCATAATATTGATCGGAGAATTTGACAATTCGGTATATATCATTATCATAGTTCGTTGAATGAATATAGGATAAACAACTTTCCAATGTCTCAAAACCTTCGTAAAATGAATAACTATTATATATGGACAATAGCCATTCCCTGCATAAGCTATCTTCTGTTTCAAAGCCATACGTATCATCTGAAATGGCACGAGATGTCGCTAATTTTCCGTTAAATGGGCGCAAAAATCGGATAGAGAGCAAATGTGTCACTAAACGAATTTCATAATCCACTTGAGAAATCTTTGGCAGCAAATAAATCTTCCTTTCATAAAGGCGGTACTCATTAAATAGAAATACATATTCAAAAATAGGTATAAATAATTATAGCATATGTATAATGTTGAAAATGAATATTTTGTTTGAGAATCGTTTCGCGCCTCAAAAAATTTGAATGAGTAATTTGCATAAAAATATACGAAAGCCTCGATGAATTTGAAATAATTTCACAAAAATAAATGGTCGTGTGCTAAAATAACGTTGTATAAACAAAAGGGAGGCTGTTTTTAAATGGCAAAGAAAGTGAAAGAATATACAATTAACCAAGAGCGTGTGGAAGAAGCGTTAATCGTTCAAAATCGTATGCTTCTTGAGTTATTAGTACAAGTTTTAGATGAGCAATTAGTAATCGAGCGCCCGATTTTGCATGAACGCCTAGCAAACTTAATTGAGCTATCAAACCATGACCGGGATTTGAAAGACACTTTGCATGGCTTAACTCAAAAACTATAATTGCATACTTTCACGTATGGTGCGGCATCCGGGTTTTGGGTGCCGCTTTTTCATGCCTAAATGCTGCTAAACGAATGGTTGCCACAAATTTGTTCTACATATTCAGTTTAAATTACTACTTTTTAATTTTGATTTTCGCTATACTAGCGATATTGATTTGAAAACAGATGGAGGGGTTTCGCATGACTAATGAATACAAGACTTTTTTTACAGATGAAATTCTTCATTTTTTATATCGTAATACATCGTTTCAGGCGTTGAAGGAAACGGAGCAGCAACAGTTTTTGGGCCAATTCAAGCAACACCGGTTATTTAAGGAAATGATTGAAATTTCCATCGCTCTTGAAGAAGTGATTGTCGAAGTAGAGGCGACGATGCCAAAAATCCAGCATAAAGATTTTCTATTTCCTCAGGAACGGCAAAAGCAGCTTCTGAAAAATCGGACAGTCGTTTCTGACAATGTATTGCATATACCTTTTGAGGAGCTTGAAAATTTATTTTCCCCGATGGTTGTTATCGTACAGCAATCTGATTCGATGCATGAGTTTGAAGCGTTTTGCAAAGGGACGATATTCCCGTTGTTTAACTTATGCGCGGTGCAAAAGCGTGATTTGATCATCATACCTTTTAGTGACAAAGCCGAAAAGCCTTTCCTTTTCAAAAATGGCACACTACATGTAGCTATGTTTGATAAATTTTTGCAAAACCACTTAAAAGGGGAAGCGCAACTTGTCCCGGCATTGAAGATGGGGTTTGAAATATTTGAACAAGATAAAATTAGCAATCAGCGTGATTTGATGATTATAACGGATAATCAATTTACTGATTTCCATGAGCTTATTGAGCAAGAATTTACTGAACGGATATGTGATCTTTCATTGGATGTATCAGTCATTGCGATGAGTGAGGCCGATTTCCAGGTGCAGCCAATACCATTTGCGGATAAAGTGTTTTTTGCCAATGAATAATGTGGACGAATCCAAAACGGGTTCGTTTTTTTGTTGTATAGGAAACTACAGATACTGGCATTGCGAACCACTTTGAATGATGGGGATGTTAGCAAAGAAGAAAATAAAGCTGCATTGTACGTTGCGTGCTTTTATTGTAGCTATGCGGTTCGGCCAAAAAAAACAACTTAACTTAATTATGCGCTAAATTAGAGATTTCTTTTAAATATATACAGAAGGATAAATCCTTATATGCTTTAGTATTGCCGTCCTGGAAAACTTATCGAGCAATAACAAGGAATTAGCAATCGGCATGCGGAATATTTAATTGTAGAGAAGATAATTAGAGAGAAATGGAGTGTTACGATGTATACAGCTTATTGCAGAACATTTCAAAGTTCCATGCGCGTAGGTATGAAGCTGATGAATTGGAGACAACCTGAATTATTGCAAGGGGAGAATAGTTTATTAAAATTGCCTGGGCTTGTAAAGAGCTTGAATTTAAATAAACTATTGATCATTACCGATGAAGGGATTAATAAGCTTCAACTAACGGCTCCCTTATTGGAAGGATTGCAACAGTTGGATATTACATTCGTTGTTTACAGCAAAACTGTACCGAATCCGACTTTTACGAATATTGCCGAAGCGTTGGAGCTTTATCATGCATATAATTGTGAGGGAATTATCGCTTTTGGCGGGGGATCGCCAATTGACTGTGCAAAAGCTGTGGCAGCACGTATCGCGCGTCCAGAGAAATCGCTTGCCCAGCTTAAAGGCATTTTCAAAATACGCAAAGAAGTTCCGCCGCTCTTCGCAGTCCCGACAACAGCTGGTACAGGAAGTGAAGGGACGATTGCAGCAGTTGTATCAAACAGTGAGACACATGAGAAGTTTGCCATGATGGACTCTGTGCTCGTGCCGCATTATGCAGTGCTCGACCCGCTATTAACCGTTAATCTGCCGCGACATATTACATCAACGACAGGCATGGACGCGTTGACACATGCAGTGGAAGCATATATTGGAAAAAGCAATACCGAGGAAACGAGAAAATATGCCCGTGAGGCTGTTATAATAATTTTTAAATACTTGGCCCGTGCATATGAAGATGGCTCTGACATGAAAGCGCGCACCGAAATGCAACGTGCGGCATATTTAGCTGGATTGGCGTTTACACGCGCATATGTTGGCTATGTTCATGCAATTGCACATACACTTGGCGGTTTTTATCAAGTTCCGCATGGCTTGGCAAATGCCGTCATATTACCGCATGTGCTTCGCTTTTACGGAAAAAGTGCGGCAAAGCCATTGGCAGAGCTTGCAAATTTAGTCGGAATCGGGAAGATTACAGACAGCGACGAAAAAAAGGCAGAGTTATTTATCGAGGCAATTGAGGAGCTTAATAAAAAAATGAGCATACCTTCAAAAATTAAAGGGATCGTTAACCGGGACGTGCCGTTAATGGTGGAACGCGCTTTGCAGGAGGCCAATCCGTTGTACCCCGTGCCGCAAATTTTGAATAAAGATGAAATGTTTTATTTATATCAAATAATCCAGGAGTAAAGTAAAAGGCAGTGAGGACAGTCAAATCGACTTTTTCTCACTGCCTTTTGCCAAAATGCTTTTACTGTTCAAGTTGTGCATCGAAATAATTTAATAGCCCTTGATAAATTCCGAGGGTTGCTTGTTCTCGATAGTAATCTGTCGTTATCGCACGTTCCTCAGCAGGGTTACTTAAATAACCGAGCTCAAGTAAAATAGCATTTTGACGGTTTTCGCGCAGCACCAAATAATCCCCGAAGCGTGCACCGCGGTCTTTTAAGCTGATTTTAGCTGCAAGCCCTGCATGTACATATTCGGCTAGTTCTTGCTGATAGCCATTTGTATAATATGTCGTAAACCCATGAACAGAGCTGTCCTCTAGTGCATCGTAGTGAATACTGATGAACGCATCCGCATTGGCCTGATGGGAAATAGCGACACGCTTTCGCAAGTCGACGAATATATCGGATTCACGTGTCATTACAACATTCGCTCCGGCAGCTTGAAGTTTTGAGCGGAGCAATTCCGCTGTAATTATATTAATGTCTTTTTCGTCTGTCCCGCGGGCTCCAGTAGTGCCGCGATCATTTCCGCCATGTCCTGCATCGAGTACAATCGTCACACCCTTAAGCGTACCTTGCTTTCGTTCAGCTAATTGATCGGCTTGGTTTTGTGCCGCATACCCATCTGTATTATTTTCGGTTACAACCCAGTTTGCTACATAAGCTGTTTTCCCGTCATTTAATTCGATTTTAAACCAGTCATCTTCACTTTCAACGATTGGATATGTATGGCCAGCATCTGCACGTGTCACAACATTTGAGGAAGTGGAAGCCGATTCCCTTAAATTTGTCCCATTGTAAATAATCGTTACAAAGTTATTTTCTTCTTCCTTTTCATTGGAGTCGACATGTTGTTCCTGCTTAGCAAAAGTTCCGTAAAAGCTGTAAATCCAGCCTTTTTTTCCTTTTTTGTATTCGATTTCAACCCAATTATGGTTCCGGCTTACAACTTTAAATTGCTGTCCATTCGTTGCAACCCCCAGTTTCTTTGAAGTTAAATCGGCTTTTTTTCGAATATTTACGGCATTTACATTAATTGTGAATATGTTTGGATCATTTTGTGGAGACTGTACAGATGGGCTTTCATTTTTTTCCTCTTCCGCGGGAGAAGAAGGAGCTTCCAATATCGTCGCCTCTTTAATCGTCACATACTCCGCAAATACCCAGCCTGTCGTTTCGCCATATTGAATTTGAATCCAATCTTGCTCCTGACGCAAAAATTCACTTTCTGTACCGGAAGAAATTTTCGCCAGCACAGCAGCCGACAATGAAGGTGCAGCGCGAAGATTTAGAGCATTCACTTGGGCTATGACCGTTTTTTCAGATTTAGCGGCCGATTTACTTTCAGCAGATTTGACGAGCCAAGACGCGACCCAGCCTTTTTGCTGACCGATTTTGACATGGTGCCAATCGCCTTCTTTTTCGATTGATATAAGTTCTGTTCCTTCTTTCAATGTATCAAGAATCGGATATGAAAGACCAGGGCCCTCGCGTAAATATAAAATTTCAGCGTTTACATACAATTGCTCACCGTTTGCCGATGCGTGCCGGGTGGGTAAATTGTAAGGAAAAATAACAGTGAATAATAATAAAAATGTTAATCCGATTACTATTTTATTTTTGTCCATAGTAGCCTCCTTTTTAGACGGATAAAAAAAATCCGCATAGGAAAAGACAGTATTTCGAGCAAGTATAGCGGGAAATATGCTTTTCCGGAAAAATTTAAATTTGTCATGATTTTAACTATATACCTCTACATTATAAAAGTAATTATGACAAAAAATATAGCGTTTTTTTGAAAATGGTTGACAACTTGTCATGACATCATTAAGATTAGTGTTAATTTAACAAAAGCAACATTGCCAATGACCAAATAAGTAGCGGTTACCTAGGCTGACAAGAGAGGGAAAGACACCGGCTGAAATCTTTCCTGCAGCATGTAGCATGTGAACAACACTTGAGAGGCGTTTCCTCGAAAAAATTTTTAGTAGGGGAAAACGGAATCGGCCGTTATCCGAGCACGAGAGGATGTAGAAATACATCAATTAGGGTGGAACCGCGGAAGAATATATAAGCTTTCGTCCCTTGCATTTATTTGCAAGGGGCGGAAGCTTTTTAATTTTTCTATATACGGAAACTTTTGGTCAAATATGAAAGGAGTGCTTTACATGAATTTTAAAGTACCTAGAGGAACACAGGACATTTTACCGGGTCAATCGGAAAAATGGCAAAAAGTAGAGCAAACGATTCGTGATTTATGCCATGTATATCGCTATAAAGAGCTTCGTACACCGATATTCGAATCAACAGAATTATTTCAGCGCAGTGTAGGCGAAACGACAGATGTAGTACAAAAAGAAATGTATACATTTGAAGATCGCGGTGGACGTTCTTTAACATTGCGTCCAGAAGGTACAGCATCAGCAGTGCGCTCATATGTCGAGCATAAAATGTTCGGTCAGGCTGATCAACCTGTAAAGCTCTATTATACAGGCCCAATGTTTCGCTATGAGCGTCAGCAAGCAGGGCGCTACCGTCAATTCGTGCAATTCGGAGTGGAAGCGATCGGCTCGGCTGACCCTGCAATTGACGCGGAAGTAATTGCGCTTGCGATGGATGTGTACGCATCGGTCGGATTAAAAGATTTAAAATTAGTCATCAATTCTTTAGGGGATAAAGAAACTCGTGATGCACACCGTACAGCATTGATCAATCATTTCGAGCCATCGATCGGGGAATTTTGCTCAGATTGCCAGAAGCGTCTAAAGAAAAATCCATTGCGTATTTTAGATTGCAAAGTAGACCGCGAACATCCGTTAATGACTTCAGCTCCTGCTTTAACTGATTATTTGACGGAAGATTCAGCGGCATATTTTGCCCAAGTAAAAAGCTATTTGGATGTTTTAGGCCTTTCTTATGAAGTTGATCCAAACTTAGTGCGAGGCTTGGATTATTACAACCATACCGCATTTGAAATTATGTCGACTTCATCAGGTTTTGGGGCAATTACGACACTTTGCGGCGGCGGTCGCTACAATGGTTTAGTAGAGGAAGTCGGCGGTCCGGATATGCCGGGCATTGGTTTCGCTTTATCAATTGAGCGACTTCTTTTAGCGGTTGAAGCAGAAAGTGTGGTATTAAACATTGAGGATGGTCTAGATCTGTATGTTGTTGCGATCGGTGAGGAAGCAAAACTAAAAGCAGTGGAGCTCGTTAGTTCATTCCGCGCTAAAGGCATTTCAGCTGATATGGATTATTTAGATCGTAAAATGAAAGCGCAAATGAAAGCGGCAGACCGCGCAAATGCGAAATTTGTCATCGTGCTAGGCGAGACAGAGCTGGAAGAGCAAGCAGTAAACGTAAAAACAATGGAAACAGGGGACCAAGCAAAAGTGGAATTTGGTCAGCTCGTACAATATGTATTGGACAAAAAAGCTTAGGAGGAATGACAATGGCACAAAGAACACATGCATGCGGCTCAGTAACCGCTGCACATGAAGGACAGGAAGTTGTATTAAAAGGGTGGGTGCAAAAACGCCGCGATTTAGGCGGATTGATTTTCGTGGATATGCGTGACCGTGAAGGCATCGTACAAGTCGTGTTTGGCGACCAAGCAAAAGACGCATTGGCAACAGCCGAAAAAATTCGCAATGAATATGTGATTGAAGTTGTGGGGAAAGTCGTTTTACGCGATGCTTCACAAGTAAACAAAAATATGAAAACAGGCGAAATTGAAGTTGCTGCTTTGAAGCTGACAATTATTAACGAAGCGAAAAATCCACCGTTTGCCATTGACAATAATGTGGAAGTTTCTGAAGAATTACGTTTAAAATACCGTTATTTGGATCTGCGCCGTCCTGTCATGTACGACACATTTAAAATGCGCTCGGATGTAACGCGCACAATCCGTAACTTCCTGCAAAATGAAGGCTTTTTGGAAGTGGAGACACCGATTTTAACGAAATCCACTCCAGAAGGCGCACGCGACTATTTAGTGCCTTCCCGTGTACATGACGGTGAATTTTACGCATTGCCTCAATCACCACAGCTATTTAAGCAGCTGCTAATGGTCGGCGGCTTTGAAAAGTATTTCCAGATTGCTCGTTGTTTCCGTGATGAAGATTTACGTGCAGACCGTCAACCAGAGTTCACTCAGGTCGATATTGAAACATCATTTTTATCAATGGATGAAATTATCGAAATGAACGAGCGTCTGCTTACACAAGTGATGAAAGAGGTAAAAGGAATTGACATTGTTGCTCCATTCCCGCGCATGAGCTATAAAGAGGCGATGGAGCGTTTCGGTTCAGATAAACCAGACGTTCGTTTCGGTTTAGAGCTAAAGCAGCTTTCGGGCATCGTAAAAGACTCAGCATTCGGCGTATTCGCAAATGCCGTTGCCAATGGCGGTGAAGTAAAAGCAATCAATGTGAAGCAAGCAGCAGCAAATTACTCCCGTAAAGATATTGATGCTTTAGGCGAGTTTGCTAGTCGCTACGGGGCAAAAGGCTTAGCTTGGTTGAAAGTAACTGAAGAAGGCTTAAATGGTCCGATTGCGAAGTTCTTTGAAGGGGATTCGGCAAGCGGCATCATCGCTGCAACTGAAGCGGAAGCTGGCGACTTATTATTATTCGTAGCGGATAAATCCTCCGTTGTTGCGGATGCGTTAGGTGCATTACGTTTGAAATTAGGAAAAGAATTAGGTTTGATCGATGAGTCGAAATTCGAATTTTTATGGATTGTAGATTGGCCATTGTTCGAATATGATGAAGCGGAAGGTCGTTATTATGCAGCCCATCACCCGTTCACCCGTCCTTTCGATGATGATTTGGAGTTAATGAACACAAATCCTAAAGAAGTTCGTGCTCAAGCATATGACATCGTATTAAACGGCTACGAACTAGGCGGCGGCTCACTGCGTATTTACGAACCGGAATTACAAGCGAAAATGTTTGAATTGCTTGGCTTCTCTGAAGAAGAGGCACGTGCCCAATTCGGTTTCCTACTAGAAGCGTTTGACTACGGTGTTCCTCCACATGGTGGCTTGGCGATGGGTCTTGACCGTTTAGTCATGCTGCTTGCAGGGCGTACAAACTTGCGCGATACAATTGCATTCCCGAAAACGGCAACAGCCAGCTGCTTATTAACAGATGCACCATCAGCGGTTTCCGATGCGCAGCTTGAAGAATTAAGCTTGCGTGTAGCCGTGGCGAAACAAGAAAGCAATTAGGATTGACGGCTGTCTTGAAAGTGAACAACTTTTAAGGCAGCTTTCTTAATTTTTTCTATTTATTTCAATTAAACTAGTGCAATTCTAATAATTTAATGTAATATATGTTTTTTGATTGAATTATCAGAAATTTGATGTTAGTATATGTTTAACACGAATCCTGACATGTTCGTCGCTATATTTGTTACTTAACACTTTTGACCGAACATTAAATCGTTGGGAGCTACTTATTACCGCAGAAGCAAACATGCCCCTATTTGGAGCGGGACGTTTAACGCTGCGATTAGTGCACCCCCTTGCTAAGAATGCGGGATCAAAACGATGTTGTTAGCAAGACGGCATAGTTGGGATTCGTCTTTTCCTTGACTTACTCTTCTACTTAATGAAGTAGAAGGGTATTTTTTGAAAACGAAAACCCCCTGCTATGCGGGGGGTTCTAAAAAGCTTTTAGCTATGGACAAAAAAAATACTCCAGTCGT
>NZ_JBQCJW010000032.1:0-42748 GCF_051967575.1 Solibacillus silvestris | reverse complement strand
ATTCGTCTCGACCTCCGTGTATTTTACTTAATCATATCACGTTAGCTCGGTACGACATCTATCCTAACAGAGGGGGCCATAAACATTCCCCCGTTTGTGATTATTATTACTGCTTTATGTGTGCAAAATTCTCTTTCAAGGATTTTACATTTTCATTCTATTTTAGCTGTAACAAAATTGCAATAGTTTTTAGAAAAATTATGTGAAAAAATTTTTTGCAAAAATATGTTTATTAGAGAAAAAAAGATACATAACAAATTATAAACGGAAGATTTAAAATCTGATTAGGTGAAACAAAGGTAGATGGGGCAAGGCTTTCGGCAGTTTAATAAATTTGAAAATTTATATTTTTTAAAAAATAATTATAAGAATATATTATTCGTTTTTATGAGAAATAGTAATATTCAAAAAATGAATTACTTTACAGAAAAGTGATTTCTGTATATTCAGAAAGTTATATTCATAAAAGAAATGGTATAAAAAAAGGAAAAAACTGTCCTGAAAGCGTAAAGCCTTCGAACAGTTTTTCAATGATTTTATGGGAAATAATTGAATTCTTCATAATTTTTTTGAATAATTTTTAAAAACTTAGTGGGAGACGTCCTGTACAGAAATGCCTGTATGTGCTTTCACCCGAATTTCTTTGTATATACGTTCTGCTTCTGCTTGTTGCACTTTATGGGCAGTGAGAATAGAACCTAAATAGCCTGCAATGAAGCTTAAAGGAATTGTAATAATCGCTGGCACCGCCAAGTTCACTATTGGCTCCCCGACAAATATAGCATTTCCTGTAGGGCTCCAGATGTTCGGCCCGAGAGCACCTAAAATCAAGCATGACACCAATCCTGTAACCATTGCAGCGACAGCGCCGTTTGCATTGAATTTTTTCCAATAAATCGTGTAAAGAATTACTGGCAGATTGGCAGATGCACCGATACAAAACGCAAAGGATACTAAGAAGGAAACATTCAAGCTTTGCGCAAATAGAGCTAATACAATAGAAACTATCGCAATGGAAATCGAACCAATGCGTGCAGCCAAAACTTGCTGTTTTTCCGTTAATTGACCATCCTTCAAAATTTCGCCGTAAATATCATGGGAAATCGCGGATGCGCCCGTTAATACTAAACCTGATACGACCGCTAAAATCGTTGCAAAGGCAACAGCGCAAATAAATGACAATAAAATATTTCCGCCTAAAAATTCAGCTAATAGCGGGGCAGCAGTATTACCGGCAGCGTTTTCTGCCTTAATCGCATCGAAACCTACGAAATGCATCGCGCCAAAGCCTAGGAATATTGTTAAAGAGAAGAAAATAGCTGTGATCCATGTCGTCCAGGAAATAGATGCACGAGCTGTTTTTGCGTCCTTAACAGTAAAGAAGCGCATTAAAATATGAGGTAAACCGGAAGTGCCCAACACTAATGCAAGCATCATCGAAACAGAATCAATCGTAGACGTATATTTAACGCCAGGCACTAAATACTCGTCACCGTAATTCGTGCTTACCGTGTCGAACATTTTCACTAAATTAAAATCAAATTTCGAGAATACTAAAAATGCCAGTAATGTCGTACCGAACAATAAAAGTCCTGCTTTAATGATTTGCACCCATGAAGTTGCTGTCATTCCACCAAATAGTACGTATGTCGTCATCATGACACCAACGATTAAAACAGCCAGCCAATATTCAATACCGAATAAAAGTTTAATCAATGCACCCGCGCCAACTAACTGTGCAATCATATATAAAATTACAATAATGATCGTACCAGTCGCCGCAACCCCGCGAATGCGTTTTTCGTTGAAACGTGCTGTCAGCATATCTGCCAACGTATAGCGACCTAAGTTACGCATTGGCTCAGCAATAATATATAGTAGAACTAAGTTTGCTACAACATAGCCGACAGAGAAGAAGAAGCCATCAAAGCCTGTTAATGCAATCGCGCCGGAAACCCCTAAAAAAGCAGCAGCCGATAAGTAGTCTCCAGCAATTGCAAAACCATTTTGCCAGCCTTTCAGACCGCCGCCAGCCGTATAAAAGTCACTTGCCGAAGAGGTTCTTTTTGCCGCAACATATGTAACGATCAAAGTTAAACCTACAATTCCAAGAAAGAATCCTGCAGAAACGAAATTCATCGCTACACACCCGCCTTTTCATATTCATGTAAAACAGCAGCGGCAGCTTTATCAAATTTTCCTGCCATTTTTACATAGACCGTACATAAAACAATTGTCATAATGAAGAGAGCCAGCGAGTATACCCATACCCATGTAATACTTCCAACAGCCTTCTGTTGTAACACAGGGGTAAAGGCTAAAACCGGCAATAAAATGTAAAATGTCAAAAAAGCTATCGTCATACCAAACAAAAATGTGTTTTTTTTCTTAACAAATTGATTAAATGACTCCATGCGATCAATTAAGTCGTAGTTGACCGAGTCATGTTTCGCTGAGTATTTCTCCCCTAAACCGCTCAACGGAATTCCCCCCTTACGAATTATTATTCTGTTCTAAACGTAATATTACTTTATAAAACTGTTAACAGTACCCATTGTAAGAGGGAATTCTTTATAATGCAATAACATTTTTTCTGAAAAATCGGAATCGTCCAACACGTCATGAAGTAGAATTATTAAGTATTATTTAGAGAAAAACGACTTTCATATTTTTTGAACCTATGCTGAAATATTATTCAAGAATTCAAAACGATAAAATATAATATTAAAGCAGAAAATAAATAACATTAAGCAAGATATAATATTTCGTTACTCTAATATAATGGAATTCCTGTATTTATTTAAGTTACGTCAAATTGTACTATAACACATGCGGGATATTAAAAATTTGATATATTGCCAATTTGAAAAAATTTTAATGTAGAAACTTGAAGAAGTTTAATCGATAAAATAAAAGCAAAAACATTATAGTGTAAATTTGATTTGTTGTCAGAAAAAATACGGGTTATTATAAGTTTGGCATCAAAAAAGTGATAAAAGGAGCGTGCCATGTTAAATTTAACAACTGGTCGATGTATTTTTAAAAGGTATACAGCTGAAGATCTGCATTTTGTGTCACAGCTTGTAACAGATCCGCTCGTAATGAAATATATAGGGGACGGCAGAGTAAAAGATGAGGCATATGCAGCACAATTGATTGAACGGATGCAGGTCCAATACGAGGATTTTGATGAGTATGGTTTACATAAATTACTTCATCGGCACACAGGAGAGTATATCGGACATGCCGGTCTTGTGGCACAAATTATTGATAATGCATTTGAAATTGAACTCGGCTACTGGATTAAGCGTGAATATTGGGGGCAAGGCTATGGATTTGAAGCTGCACATGCGTTAGCGAATTACGCCAATGAGGAAATGTGGCTGCATCGCTATATTTCAGCAATCCAAGTAGGCAATGAAGCATCGAAGAGAATTGCCCTAAAAAATGGTATGCGCCTAGAAAAGCAAATTGAGATGGAAGGGAAACCGGTTGAAATTTATGTAATTGAAAATGATATCGAAATGGATGATGAATAAATCGTGAGAAGTTATTTTATAAGCTATGAAGCATTTAAACAAAAAGGGGGATCGATCAAAACAACGACGATTGTGTATGATGAGCTTCTTCCCATTCTAATCATGCATATGGAACGTTTAGATAAACAATTTTCCCTTATTATTAATGGGCATTTGCCAAAGCCTTTACATGAAATCCTCGATGATGCATTTGAACAAAGTCATATGTATAAGGCTTTTTATACACAGCATTGTGCAAATCGCAGTTATCGTTATCGTAGTTTGTCCAAAAATCGTGTGAAAGTGGAATTTACGCTTAGTTATCGCATGAATCGTACGGAAGAAAAACAGATGCTTGAAGAAATTGCATCTACACTTCAGAAAATTACAAAGCCTGAAATGTCCACGCTTCGAAAGGTTGCGGCGGTGCATGATTATATCGTAAGAACATATAGCTACGAATTGCATACGGATGGTTCTCCGTTTGCGGTGTCTACGTTTATGGCGGAAAAGCGTGGTGTGTGTATGGCGTATGCTTTGCTGTTTGAAAAAATGATGGATGAGCTGAATATTCCTTGTCATTATGTTATAGGGAGAGCGGATGGAGAAGGAGATGCCGGACATGCTTGGAATATGGTTGAAATTGATGACCATTGGTATCACATTGATGTGACTTGGGATGATATTGGCCATGTATATGAGCATCATGAAATCCGTTATCGTTATTTTTTGCTGACGGATGAACAAATTGCAAAAAATCATCAATGGGATTTAGATATTTATCCACCATGTACGAATGAACGTTTCAATGCCATGCATAATCTTTATGATGCATGTATTGCCGGTGAAAATCTTATTTATCCTCACCCGGCAACGGCTTATTTAACGATGATGGCTCTAGATACGTTACAAACGAAGAAGCTGGCTGATGTGCGTGTTCAGTATTGCACTTTTGCAGACGGCTTTGTGTATATGAGCAATTATACAGACGGTGCGGCACTATATACATATGAAATGCAAACTGAAGAATTGATAAAGCTTAGCATGGATAAGGTAACATCAATTAAAAAGGATGACTATCATGTTATTGTTCATTTTGAAAATGGCAATACAAAACAGTTTGAAGTTGAACAAAATACGCAAGAGTTTATTCCAAGCACGCTTGCAGCAAATAATGCGCGGTATGCAGAGGTTCTCATGATGTCACTTGGCGATGATAGCTGGCTTGCGACTTTTGAAAGTGCGACAGATGAATTCCCGGCGTTTAAAAGCGGTGATGGTATCGAACTATATATTAACGAGCCGTTGAAGCAGTTGACCGTATCTTTGGAGCTTCATAAAGGCATTCGTCTGCAAATGACAGCAAATCGAAAACAAGTTCAATTTGAAAAAGCTGCAAAATTAGTTTTGCCATTATCTCTTGCACATGCATATATCCCGGCAATTGAAAAGCAATTAGGAAAGCATTTCGTTGTTTTAGAAGCGAATATCAATGTAGAAGTATATAGCAGCATTGCATTACAAACCAAAAAATAAAATATTTTAAGAGAAATTTCTTGCAGGAATTATTTCGGTTATTATTGAAAATGTAGGAAAGGGGGAATAACGATGAATGATATAAAGGAAATATTAAATAACTATTTTAATGCTTGGAATGCGGGGTTTATAAGCAAAAATGGCGATGGAATCAGAAATTATATGTCGGAAAGTTTTGTAGGATATTGGGCACATTCTAATATAGACAAACCTGAAACGTATTATTATGACTATGATTTAGATGGCGTTTTGAAACAAGAGGGCAATGCGGAGAAAAGTTTTGAGGCATTTTCAATCACTGAACGCAAAACCGGTAAAGAATTTTTAGTTTCAGGAAAAGAGACTAGTTTAATAAATGGCAAACCTCATGCTGCCCAATGCATGTTTGTCTGGAGAAAAGAAAATAGTGAATGGAAATTGTTAAGAGAATATATAGAGCTGGAAAGATAGGTTTTTATCCGGGTCAAGTAAGCTTATTTGCAGAAAATGATTTTGCTGCATAAGAATCCATTTAGATTGATGCTTTGGATAAATGGATTCTTATTATGTTTAAACCCCAAATTTAAATGTATTACAAAATTAATGTCTTTTTCTATGTTTTGTCTCACTATTATAAGTATACTTAAGGAACGAGATACAACTTCCTATAATATATATTATGTCGATGTCCCTATTTTAGATTCGAATTACAATGGTGACGTTCTACTTCTGTACTGTAATTATTAAAGAACTTGAGATCCTTATATAGACAGTTCCCAAGTTCTCTTCTATAGTATATTATTCTATTTCACAATTAAAGCTGGGCAATGAACTCGCTTCATTACTTTATGGCTGACACTGCCCAACACTATCTCTTGTAATGAATTCAAGCCACGGCTACCAGTGATTACAAGATTAACTTTTTTCTCATTTGCATATTTAAAATTTCAGGGCCAGGTGTACCATGTAAAATTGAAAATTTAAATTGTTACCAGCGGATTGTAAAACTTCCTCTTTTGGCGTTACTTTACGTTTACGCTCCAACATTAAACTTTCGCTGGACTTTGCATGTAAAACACCTGTTTTAGCCTTCTTAAAATCTGCAACATATACCATTTCGATTAATGAAACATCTGAAGCTATTTTCACCGCTTCTTTGGCGGCACGCACAGCATTTTCAGAACCGTCAACGGCTAAAAAATATGTTGATGCATAAAGAATCTTCCTTTAATGTGACACACTTGAACATTCTATAATTGTTTATAGAGTTTTTCGCTCGCAGGATTCATGCCGATAATGGCCACTGTTTTCCCCTGCTTTTCTAGCTTGGTTAAGACATTCACCGCTGATTCATCCCATAGTATCAGTCCGGGAAATTTACACTTTTAGATATTTAAAATGAGACAGGTATTAGTAAATCAACGCTGTATCGTTATCTTGAGAATATAGAATAAAGGACCTATAAAAAAGCATCTGTGGTGTGCAGTTCACAACAGATACTTTTAAATATTTTCATTATTTAATAACTGTTCTTTTCCCGAAAATTGATTTTAAAAGAGGTGGAGTTACAATTGTCGTCACAATAATGACAATAATAATTGATGTATAATAACTTGCGGGTAGTAATCCCCCTTCAAGCCCCATAGCAGCTAGTATAAGTGCAACTTCACCTCGAGAAACCATTCCGGCACCGACACCCATCGATGATTTCGTATTGAAACCAGCTAATTTTGCACCTAATCCAGAACCAATAAATTTGGAAACGACTGCAATTATTGAAAATATAATAATAAACCCGATTTGATTTCCAATTCCATCAAATGAGACAGCCAATCCAATACTTACGAAGAAGAATGGCACAAAAATCCCATAAGCAATGGGTTCCACTTTATGTTCAATTTCTTTCTTAAATTCCGTTTGTGCAATCGCAATACCAGCAAAGAAGGCACCGATAATACCTGCTATACCCAGGAATTCCGCGAAGTATGATAAACCGAAACAAATAATCAAGCCCGCACTTAGAACGGATTCAGTTACTTTAAATTTCTTAAACACCTGAATGAATTTTGGAATAAACCATTTTGCAAGAACGATTAGAACGGCAAAGAATAACAATTTCTTCCCGATTAATAACCCAATATTTGTATCAGATCCCGCAAAGAAGCTCATTGCGACAGCTATTAAAATGACAACGACAATATCGTCTAATACGGCTGCACCTAGTAACGTCGATCCTTCCTTACTATTTATCCAACCTAATTCACGTAATGCTTGAACAGAAATACTGACAGATGTTGCAGAGAGTAATAATCCAATAAAAATTGATTCCCCTACTGACATCCCGTAATAATGAGCCCCTGCGTAGCCTAAAATTATCGGCAGGATGATACCACCTAAAGCAACATAAATTGCAGCTTTTTTATTTTTATTCATTTCTTGCAAATCAGTTTCGAGTCCTGCTAAAAACATTAACAGTAAAACCCCAATTTGACTAAATACGGTTAATAGTTCCGTATCATGAACCCAACCAAGTATGGCTGGACCAAGAATAATACCAACAATGATTTTTCCTAATACAGATGGTTGCCCAATTTTCGCAGCTACATGTCCAGCGAGTTTTGTAGCAAATAAAACGATCACAATTTGCAAAATAAACATAAATTTCCCCTTTCAATGCAAAAAAAGACAAGGCGCTGCCATAGTTGACTATGGCTCCACCTTGTCTTGCACTTGTTATTTAATTTAATGTTCTTGACTTTATTATAATATACTTTTTCTATTAATTACAAGCATGGAGTATGATAAATACGACATCAAAAAAGAATTCTTATAAAGAACCTCTTCTTTCTAGTAACATATTGTCTTTCCATTCCCCATCAGGTTGAGCAATCTTTTCCCGCACCCCTACTATTCGAAAACCATTTTTTTGATGGTGAATTAGAATTACGTCATCCTGAACCGGGGTTTTATATTGTCGAAATGAAAAGCTATGGTCGTGCGCCAACCTTTTTAATGGCAACTGGCTATGAGCAAGTTCGTTCCATTGTCGCATACTTGACAGGTGATCTCGAAGGTGCTCGTAAAGTAGAACTAGATCTACCTGAAACTGGTGTATGTAGTTTAGATTTAAATAGTACCAGCACTTCTAACTGCTGTTAAAAAAATACCCCCTTGAAGCCATTTCAAGGGAATCTCTTTATCCCCATAAAATTATTTTTTTAATTCTTCGTTTACGAACTGCTCGATACGTGCACCGATTGCATCACGCACTTGCTGGAACACTGCCCATTTTTCTTCCTCTGTGCCCGTAGCTTTTGCTGGGTCTTCGAATCCCCAATGCTCACGACGTACGCCTGGTGGAGTCATTGGACACTTATCTGCTGCATCCCCACAAAGTGTTACGACAAATGTTGCTTTGTTTAGAATATCTGGATTAATCAAATCTGAAGTGTGGTGAGAAATATCAATACCCACCTCATTCATTGCCTTAACCGCATTTGGATTGACACCATGTGTTTCAATACCTGCAGAATACACTTCCCAATCTTCCGGTAATAGCTTCTGTGCCCATCCATCTGCCATTTGCGAACGGCAAGAGTTTCCTGTACATAAGAAATATAGTGTTTTTTTTGTCATTGAATAAACTCCTTTAATTAAAAAATAAGTAATGTAATATAAAGTCCGATTAGCGTAAAGATTAAGATAGGTATTGTTAACACGATCCCCGTTTTAAAATACGTACCCCATGAGATTTTCACTCCTTTTTGTGACAGTACATATAACCAAACGAGAGTCGCGAGTGATCCAATTGGCGTTATTTTTGGTCCTAAGTCTGAACCAATAACGTTTGCATATATTAATGCTTCACGTAACGTACCATCTGTCGTCGTTTCTGCAATTGCTAATGCATTGACCATCACTGTTGGCATATTGTTCATGACAGATGATAGAAATGCCGCAATAAAGCCCATTCCAACTGTTGCTGCGAACAACCCTTGCTCTGCTGTCCATTTGATTACACTAGCTAAATCGGGCGTTAATCCTGCATTCCCTAGTCCGTAAACAACAACGTACATCCCAATTGAGAAGAATACGATATTCCAAGGTGCACCTTTCACAACAGCTTTTGTATCGACGACAGAACTTTGTCGTGCCATAACTAAGAAGAAAACTGCAATAACGCCTGCTACAAGAGAAACTGGTACGCCAATAAATTCACTTGAGAAATAGCCAACTACTAAAATAGTAAGTACAAACCAAGATAACTTGAACATTTTCATATCTTTGATCGCAAGGCGTGGTTCCTTTAACATCGATTCATTGTATTCACGTGGAATTGATTTGTTAAAATAAATCAGTAGCACAACAATCGTTGCTACAAGCGAGAACAAGTTTGGGATAACCATACGCGAAGCATATTCCACAAACCCAATATCAAAGAAGTCAGCTGACACGATATTGACTAGGTTACTCACTACAAACGGTAAGCTCGTTGTATCTGCAATAAAACCACTCGCCATAATAAACGGGAAAATCATTTTTTCGCTAAACTGTAAATTACGCACCATCGCTAACACAATTGGCGTTAAAATCAGTGCAGCTCCATCATTCGCAAATAATGCAGCAACAACTGCTCCGAGCAAACTAACATACACAAACATTTTGATACCGTTACCTTTTGCACCACGCGCCATATGAAGTGCAGCCCATTCAAACAAACCAATTTCGTCTAATACAAGTGAAATTAAAATAATCGCAATAAACGATAATGTGGCGTTCCACGTAATATCAATTACTGTCCCGACATCATTAAAATCAACAACACCAACAAGTAATGCGATGACAGCCCCACCCATTGCAGACCAACCTATATTAAGTCCCTTTGGCTGCCAGATGACAAAAATCAGTGTTACGATAAAAATGAGTGCCGCAATTAAAAACATATTCAATTTTTAGCCCTCCACACATTCAGAGTTAATTTTACATCCACAGGTCAGATCTTCATTAATTGAAGCAATTATATTTTGCATTAACGAAGTTTGATTTTCTTGGATGCGATAATGCTTCCATGTTCCTACCTTGCGTTCTGTAATAATGCCTGCCTCCTTTAGTTTACGTAGATGCTGACTCACAGCAGGTTGTGAAATTTTAAGAACGTCCGTAAAATCACAAACGCATACTTCCCCTTTTTTTAAACAGGCTAAAATACGTAAACGATTGGCATCTGCAACAGCCTTCAATTGTTTTTCCATTAAATCGAGCTCCATTTGAACCACTCCTTAACTATATAATAATATACTTATATTATAGCCAAAAAATAAATCACTATATAATGATATGATTATATTATGCTGTGAACATTACTTTTGCAACCATAATATTTTATTTTCAATAATAATTAGGAAAATGCCTAGGGAAATATTTGATGTAAAGGGGACTAGCAAATAAAATATGCTATTAGTTCCAGGCATCCCGAAAATATACTATTTTCCCGGACGGGTTTCCTTTTTATTTAGAAAATCCGGGCACTTATATTTGGGCTCTTCTGCTTCAATCTACTGGCTTTAAAAATGATTTTTAAACTCTTGCATCACCGTATTTACTTCAATTGGAATAATCATAGATGCCTTATCTCCAATAAAAATTATAGAGCCACCTAATAAATATTTTTGTGAGGCTTTTATTTTTTGTTTTTCAATAGACTGTCTCTCTATCTGCACTTTAATACTATATACTTTTTTATACCTTTCCACCACTTGCAATTTTCTTCGATCATGGTTAACTGAAATTGATTTAGTATTTAAAACCCTTGATATGCT
Source organism: Solibacillus silvestris (assembly GCF_051967575.1). Taxonomy (NCBI): domain Bacteria; kingdom Bacillati; phylum Bacillota; class Bacilli; order Caryophanales; family Caryophanaceae; genus Solibacillus; species Solibacillus silvestris. The sequence goes on along the minus strand of NZ_JBQCJW010000032.1, from coordinate 31,896 downwards.
GCAATTGGGTCCAAGTGATTTAGATAATTAAATTTTTCAATATTTCTATGTTTCATTATAAGCTTATGCATTATTATGCTATGAGGGCATTCTACTCCATTTGCCTGACGCTGTTAAGGTACATAATACGTACCATCCTCATTAAAAAGTTGGTTTCATAGTATTTAATACGCGGTTAAAAGTTAGCTTTCCTGTCTTTTTACATTATTTTAAAACGCGCCTCGTGTTTCGACCTGTCATATTCAAAACACGAGGCTTAAAACAATTTATTAAATTTTAATTAAAATTTAAAATAAGCGGTTTAAATTCGCCATTTCAATTGCGGAAACTGCACTGTCATAGCCTTTGTTGCCTGCCTTTGTACCAGCGCGCTCAATTGCCTGTTCGATGTTTTCCGTCGTGACAATCCCGAAAATAACAGGAACACCAGTATCTAATCCAGCTTTAGCAATACCTTTGGCAGCCTCGTTGCATACATAATCATAGTGCGTCGTTGAGCCGCGAATAACTGTGCCCAAACCGATCACCGCATCATAATTTTTCGTTTCCGCCATCTTCTTTGCGATAAACGGCACTTCAAATGCGCCTGGTACCCATGCAATATCAATATTTTCCACATCTACGCCATGGCGCTTTAATCCATCCATCGCACCGCTTAATAATCTGTCATTAATAAATTCATTGAATCGTCCAACTACGATCCCAATCTTTAATTCTGTACCTACTAATTGTGCTTCAAAAACTTGCCCCATAATAATTCCCCTTTATATTGTCAATGTATTTTCTTTTACGTATTTCACTAAATCTTCTATCGTAATAAACTTCAATTGAAATTTATGCGCTATCTTTTCAAGCTCTGGCATTCTTGCCATCGTTCCATCCTCATTCATAATTTCGCAAATAACCGCAACTTCGTTAAATCCGCATAGCCGGGCAAGTTCGACGCTTGCTTCTGTATGCCCGCGACGTTCTAAAATACCGCCGTTCTTCGCAATTAGCGGAAATACATGTCCTGGCCGATTAAAGTCTTCTGACATTGAATTCTCATCTAAAAGTGCCAATATCGTTTCGGAACGTTCAAACGCACTTATGCCAGTAGTCGTCGTTTTATAATCAATGCTTACTGTGAACGCTGTCTGATGGGCATCCGTATTGCGCCTTACCATTGGTTCAAATGCCAGCCGGTCAGCAATTTCAGCTGAAATCGGTGTACAAATTAAACCGCGGCCATGCACAGCCATAAAATTTATATTTTCGGGTGTCGCAAACTGCCCGAGCACAACAAAATCCCCTTCGTTTTCACGATTTTCGTCATCGACCACAATAATTATTTCACCATTTCTTAATGCAGCGATCGCTTCTTCTATTGCATTCATGTTTTTTCCACTCCTTTAAAACCCGGCTTTTTGCAAGAAATCCATCGTCAAATTCCCGCTTGTCCGATTAGCTATATGCTTTGCTACATATTTGCCGATCAAATCTGTTTCAATATTGACGATGTCGCCTACTTGCTTCATACCTAGCACGGTTTCTTTATACGTATGCGGAATGAGTGAAATCGTAATAACCGAATCCGTTAAATCGAAAATCGTCAAGCTTGTGCCATCGATCGTGATCGAGCCTTTTTCAATACAGTTAGCCAGCAAATCTTTCGCGATTGACAAATCCACATAGACGGCATTGGCAACTGGCCGCTTTCTTAAAATTGTTGCAATGCCATCGACATGCCCTGAAACGATATGACCGCCAAATCGGCCATTCGCGGCCATTGCTCTTTCTAAATTAACGATTGAACCGCTTTTTAACTGCTGCAAACTTGTCGACTTTACTGTTTCGGGCATGACATCTGCCACGAAATAATTATTTGCAAACTGTTTAACTGTAAGACATACTCCATTTACAGCAACACTATCACCAAGCTGCATGTCTTCCAAAACTTTGCCGGCGCGAATGGACAATTCCATCGATTGAGTAGACTGCTTTAAATTTTGTACAGTCCCCAGCTCCTCAATAATTCCTGTAAACATCCTGCTCACCTCTTTTTCAAAATAAAAAACCCCGAACAATAAGTCGGAGTTTCGATGAGAGGTAAAATTGGCATCGCTAAATAAGACTTTTAAAGTTAATTTTTAAAAAGTCTATATGCTCTGCTTCCTTCTCCCATCCAGACTATAACTGTCGGTCCTAGAATTGCACTAGCTCCTGCACGCATATTGCGGCTCGCAGACTTAAGAATTTTCTCTATCACTGCCGATTGGGATTTTCACCCGACCCCGAAGGAATATATAATTGGCGAATAAAAAAATCCCGTCAAGAGGATGACAGGATTCAAAAGCATAGCAAAAAAGACATTTTAAAAGAAAAATTTTTAAAATGCGGCGCACGCTTCCTTCTCCCATCCAGACTGTAACTGTCGGTTCTAGAATTGCACTAGATCCTGCACGCATATTGCGGCTCGCAGACTTAAGAGTTTCCTCTATCACTGCCGATTGGGATTTTCACCCGACCCCGAAGGAATTTATTCTATTCGAAAGCTATTGTATCATAGAAAATATATTAGAAAAAGAATTATTGCTATTTTTGCTCGTCAAATGAAAATAAGGTTTTCCTGAAAATTAGAAAAAATGCAGTTTGCCGCTATTTTGTTCAGGACAAAGGGAAACGACCTTCTTCCATATAGCAAGCGCTTCTTCAACCGTCTCTACTATAAAAAATAGTACAAACCATGGTTTCGGTTTGTACTACTAATGTTAGGAAGTTTTGAATCCTATGCATTATTTCTTCTGTAAATCAGCATTGCCGGTAACCGTGCCTAAAGTATCCTTATGATCGCTTTTTTCCTCATTTCCGTAAATGTCCCAATTGAATAGGTTCTCTAATAGAAGAGCGAGTATAATCCCCACTAATAATCCGCTGCTAAGAACTGGACGGATAACACTTGGAACGGTAACAAAATAAGATGCTGGCAAGGTCATAATCACAACCCCTACAAACAGCGGGACAGCCGAACGGTAAATGTTGACCGTATTGTATTTAACCTGTTTAAAGAAATTCAATGAAGAATTAAAAAGTAGCAAATAAGAGACAAATAACGCTGAACTACCAACGCTTAGTGGAAGTTGTGAGAAAATGTGGCCAATCGTTGGAATGAGACCCATCACAAGAAACATAAACCCGCCAAGCGCAAACGGAATTCTATTTATAATACCTGTTTGGCTTAAAAAACCAATTGAAGACACGTAAGGTGAATTCGGAACAAGACCAAAAAAACCTGCTATAAGAGTGAAAATACCTGTAATTGTAAAGGAAGCTTTATATTCGGATTTAGCAGTTTCCACTTTATACATGCTTTCCGTCCCTTTTAATGCGCCAAACGTGTTTGCAGAATTCAACAATCCAGCTATAACAGCCGTGATGATAATTCCTAAATCCCAAGCAGGCTTCCCTAGCGGAAATAGTTCAAAGCTAAACGATGTAGCTTCGCTGACATGGTTTTCCGGCTTGAAAATAAGTGCATAAATAATCCAACCACCAATAATTCCGATAAGTAAACCATATCGCCGAACACTTGCGGGTGCTTTCACGCTGATTACGATTACAATAATTGCTATTACTATTGATAATAAAGAAATGGCTCCATCAATATGTGCACCGCCTGCCTCGTTGCCAAACGGAATACCTAACATCCCTTTTAAAAAGATGCCTATTAATTGACATCCGAACAAAAACATAAACACGCCCATTACCGCAGGATTAAACAACTTGGCTATACGGGGCCCCATTCCTGATATTCCGATCAAAACGGTCAAAATTGACGATAGGATAATTCCGACTGTTAAACTTCCGCCGACGATAGTTAAAGGCATCCCTTGAGCTGCAGCTGTCGTACATAGCGTCAAAATTATACCCCACCACAGACCGGATTGTCCTTCCATAATCGCTCTCTTATGCCCCAAAAAAGCTTGAATTATACAAGCCAATCCTGTCACGGTAAAGGAAAGTTGAAGCATATTAACAATTGTACCTGACGAAAGTTCAAATGCAGCCCCTACTGTTATAGGTATGACAACAATATTCGTAAAAATAAAAAAGAGCCACTGTAAGCCCGAAATCCAGTTACTTGCTTTTAATAATTCATTCATAACATTCACCTTTTCTATTTTGAGTAAATCTGTTAGCATTACTATTTTAACTTGGATACAAATTCCTCGGAAACTCCTGGATTTTCTTTAGTATTCCATTATTTCAATCTTTATGCACTCTAGTTTACAGCTATTCTCTGAAGTTGTCATTGTTTATTATGGATAATTTAAGCACTGGTTTCTATAAGAATAGAATTAATACTATCAATGTAAGCTAAAAAGGAGGTCTTCTGTGCGATACAGAATCCCCCCTTGGTTGCGTAAACTTTTATCGTATTTGTTTTTGACAATGGTAACCCTTTAAATTTCCACGCGGTACCGCCAATTCGCCCGTTTAATATCCTCGTAGTTAATATAAGCAACACTCGCCTCAATGACATCGTTTAAATTGAGACTATGCATTTTCGCGAAGTCTTTTAGGCTTAGCAGCAATTCCTGGTCGCAAGTTGTGCGGAATTCAATCCTGTCTTTCGGCCGGTTCTTTTTGTTGTATGCAATGGACCCAGATTTGATTAAATTGCTGTAGCCGTTTTCCAGCAAATAGCCTATATGTGTATTGTGTTTGTCGGCCAATTGCTTTAAATTGGATAAAATAGCCGCGCTCATTCTCGTTTTATAACGGATTCGCGATACATCCGTAGTTTGAGTAAGCTTTCCATTATGTAGCTTCCACATGGTCATTCTCCTATCAAAGAAATATAATAATACAATTATAGCGAAATCAGTGCAAAATGAAACACTCCTTATGCGATAAGGAGTGTAATGTGTAAAGTTGCGATCTGAAATTCTTATTAAGTTGTATTGTTTTGTACGATAGTTTAACTTTAAATATCACGTTAGAGCTGAAATTTTCAATGGTATATCTTAATTCGTGTATGCATTTCGCTCGCCTAAATTTGGTTGGCATCTTTCGAAAATCTTCGTTAAAGCATTTTGTTCATTAATTGCCTAGAAAAAATTGTTTTCAATTTTCATATTACAGTAAAACGCATACAACGAAGCTAATAGAAATCACAATATAATCTATCTAAACTAGCGGTTAATCAATAACTCTTCAATTGATCGCAACTTTACTTATAAATAATATACCACGCCTAAAGAGCTTTAAACCTCTTTTTTTAAACTTTTTCTTTCAGAATTTCACCCGTTCAAGTATATAATAGTAGGGACGGAGGTGTCTTATGCTAAAAATTAAAAAAATAGAATTCATAAAAGTTCTTTATGATGATGCGTTGGCACAAAATATATTTTCAATTGCAAATATAACCTTTTCAAATAGAAGCCCTATTTATGGTGCCCTCCTTTATTGGCAGCAAAATCAATCGGCCGAACCATATACGAAAGAAGGCGATTATAAGTTTTTCTATGATTTAGCGAAAGCTCAATACTTTGCGGCAGTTAAATTCCCGAAAGACTGCACTTTAACCAAGGATGAACGCCAGGAGCTTGCCTATATTTTATTGGAAGAGCGCGGAGCAATCGGGACATACAGCTTTGTCACGACGAAACCGAAAACCCCTTTTCATTTGAAAAAAGCATTTCAGGCAATTATGTTCCCTGAGCATTTTTCGGTGGACCATTTCAATGCTATTTCAATTATGGAAAAGCTCGAGTCGCATGATCCGTCAGTTTATGATGGACTGCCATACGAGCGCGCATTTTTGGAGAATTATATTGAATGGTGCCGATTGGCCGTAAAGCAGCACCCTTCCAATTTGACGCCGTACCTTCAATATTTGCCGTTTTCGTATATTTGCTATGCGAACCCGTTTTTATCGGAGCAGTTTTTGGTCGATTATTTACCTCGAGTAAGCTTGGAGGCACTCCAGCAAAATAAAGCGGTGCTCGCAAGATTGACAATATCGTTCAAACGCTACTTAGTCACTTATTTGCTGAAAAACAAAAAGCGCATTCACCCGGATTTTGTCGATCAATTGGACGATTTTATCGAGAGCAACGCCTTTTACAGCTCATTTGATGTCGTTTACTTACCGGAGGCGGATGAAGTTCCGGATATGGACCTGCACTATTTCGAATACGAGCGCGGAAATTATAGATGGGCAGGAAGCGAGCATCTAGTAAAGGGAATTCCTTCGCTCATCTGCCAAAAATACAACCGCTATGGGGATAAACGTCCAACAAATACCGAAATGGATGAAAAGTTTCGCGGTTACAATGCCGAGCAAAAGCAATTATTCACGGCAATCGCAGAGCTCCATTGGCTAAATAGGTACCGTGATGAGCTTGATTGGTCCTATGTATGCCAATACAATGAGCATTTGACCGAACAATTTTTAACGGCGCATTTAAACTATGTCGATTTTAACGCACTTGGCCTAAATACAGATATCGCTGTAAACATTGATTTTTTAACGACGTATTTGCACCGCTTCAACCATCAAAAGGCGGTGCCGTTAATTATTTGCCATTTAACGGAGCAATTTTATTTAACGCATAAAGATGAAATTAAAGTCGATATCGATTTATTGTATAAATATATGGACAATATCGACGAAGACGAATTTTTGCGGATAGAAGGTTATTTAATGGAATAGCGAAAAGACTGCCTTGTAAAGTAATTTTACGAAGCAGTCTTCTTTTTGTTATTTTTTGTTTTTAACAGATTGAATGAAATCTTCGAGAGTTAATGGATCATTTAAATATAGCCCTTGCACATATTGGCAATTCAGCTCTTTTAAAACAGCCAAGTCTTCCCCGTTTTCAATATTATTAGCCACTACTTCTAAATCCAGCGCATTCGCTAAAGAAATAATCGCAGCAATCATTTTAGCGTTTGCCGGCACTAAATTCAGTTCTTGTGTGAAGGAGTTATCGATTTTTAACGAACTGATCGGAATTTCCCTTAAATAGTTTAACGATGAATAGCCTGTGCCGAAGTCATCAATCGAAATCGTTATACCCATTTCATGAATTTGCTTAATTTTATCGATCAGCTGAAGATCTGTATCAAGCATGCCAAGCTCTGAAATTACAATTTCCGTATATTGGGGTTCTAAATTGGCCTGCTGTAAAGTCATAGTCAAATCTACGATAAAGTTGGTCTCTTTAATATAGTCAATAGATAAATTGATGGCGATTCTAAAATTCTCGTCTACAAATGGCTTCAATTCGACCATTTGTTTAACGGCATTTTGCAATACCCACTGATCAATATGTGTAATCAGTCCGCATTGTGCAGCAAACGGCAAAAACTCTTCCCGTTTCATCTCGCCAAGCTCATCATCCACCCAGCGGATCACCGCTTCAGCCCCGACGATTAAGTTTGATTGCAAATGATGGATCGGCTGATAATGAAGAATGAAATTGTCTTCACGCAATGCTTTGTGCAGCTTTGTTTCAAGCACTAAAAATTGGTCATTGGCGCTGCGCATTTCCTTTTTATAAATGCTGAAGCTATTGCCCTTTTTGGCTTTGGCGGCATACATTGCCACATCGGCAGTTTTCAGTAATTTTGCCACTGTCTCGCCATGCTCTGGATAAATGCTTATTCCTAAACTTACACTTGCATAAAACTCATAATCCTCAAATACGAAGCTCTCTTTGAACACTTCCAATATTTTTTCGGCCATTTCATTAATCAGCGCAATATCATCTAATATATATACAAATTCATCGCCGTTCATTCGATAAAAGGAATTGGATTGGATGTCTATTTCGCGTAAACGTCTTGCCAATTCTTTTAAAAACATGTCGCCGATTTTATGCCCTAAACTATCATTAATATTTTTGAAACGATTTACATCAAAAAAGCACAGCGCAAATTCCTTATGATTGCGTACACTATTTGAAATTTCGTTTTCAATTCGCTTTGTTAGACTACGGCGATTCGGCAAGCCGGTTAAATCATCGTGATATGCAATATGCGCAATTTTTTTTATGTTTTTTTGAGCGGTTATGTCTGTTCGGATGGAAATATAGCTTTCAGGTTTTCCGTTTTCGCCTAAAAAAGGTACGATAGTCGTCTTCACCCAATATAAGGAGCCATCTTTCGCGCGGTTGCATACTTCTCCCTGCCAAGTGCCGCCATTTCCTATTGTGCGCCACATTTCCTTGAAAAAGGATTTTGGATGAAAACCCGAATTTAAAATACGATGGTCTTGTCCAATAAGCTCCTCCCTTGAGTATTTCGAAATTTCGCAAAATTGGTCATTCACCTTTTGTATGAGCCCTTTTTGGTCCGTCACCGCTACGATTGCAGTTTTATCTAATGCAGCTTTTAAATCCACAAGCTGGTTATATGTAAAGTCCATTGAAGCGAGTGCTTTAGAATCTGGTAAACCCTGCATGAAAACCTCTCCATTCCAATTCATAAATAATTTCATTATCCCGAATATTTTCTATTGATAAAATTATAAAACTAAATAACTTATTTAGCCAACTTTTTATGTAAAAGTATGTGATTTTATGAGGATAATTTGATTATAATTCACAAATTCATCATAAATTACTAGGTTAAAATAGCCTAATGCTAAAAGTTGAAATAATGCTAAAGATTTAATTTGTAAATATTTTCGCCTAGAAATATTTTGTTTTTCAATCCCCTGGATTGTTCTGCATTTGAATAAAGAGTTTTTAGTTTTCTCCTGTCAGTCGATTGAAGAGACCAAATAAAAAATAAATCAATCTACAAATTTAACGTAGATTGATTTATCGGAAATTATTGATTTGTAAGCTCATGCTGACCTCGATGCAGCATCGCATAATCTTTGAAGGCATTAAGCTGCTGTTCACTTAAATTTAAAAGGTAGTAGTGGAAATTCACGGGCTCTGAATGATGTTTTTCGCAAGCTTCTTTATAATGTTCATATCCTATTTGGTGATCATTCATCTTTATTTCATCTCCTGTTGAATCGCATAGCCATTATATGCGAGTAATTGTTCGTGCGAAAGCTGATTTACATAATACCGGTAATTCACGGGCTGTAATCCAAACTGCTCGCATTTTTCAACATATACACTATACCCTTGTTCAAAATTCATCATCTTTATTCCTCCTTTGTACTATAACAGTAAATATTTTGTGAATTAAATATATAACAGATATAATGCAGTGTCAATGAATTAACTGAATTTTTTACCGCAAAGTTTAATTTGGGCAAATCGGGTGAAATCCCCTCTACGAAAAAACTGCGAAATTTAAAAATATTCCGCAGTTTAGTTTACATAATATTATTATTGTTATAATTTATTGAATGGGTTGTTTTTTAATACTTCCTGAATTTGCTCATCTTCAATATGTGTGTAGATTTGTGTTGTTGCTACACTTGAATGCCCTAATATATGCTGCAGACTTCTTATATCGGCGCCAGCTTTATACATCATCGTTGCAGATGTATGGCGGAGCTTATGCGGTGTCAGCTTGTCTTTTGGAGAATCGCTGTTTGCATTAATCGTTTTAACAATGCGCGCAATCGATTGTCTTGCAAAACGCGTTCCCTTTTGCGAAACGAATAGTGGTTCTTGTCCTTCTCCTTTATAGTCGTTGCGCTCTGTCAAATAATTTTCCAGTGCATTCATGCATGCATCATTCAAATACACATGGCGCTCTTTATCCCCTTTTCCGATGATGGTTAACTTTCGATTATGTATGGAATCCATATTTAAGGAGCATAATTCTGATACCCGAATGCCGAGATTCAAAAAAAATACCATCATGCATACATCGCGGGAGCTGTAATGCTGTTCGCCTACTGCACTAATAAAGTCTTTCGCTTCGTTATAATCTAAATAGATGGGCTGCCGCTTTCCGATTTTCGGTGTTTCCAAATGTTCGGCGGGATTTTCTTCGATTAAACGGCGCTTTCCTTTTAAGTATTTGAAAAAAGCTTTTAATGTTGCGACTTTGCGGGCACGGGTAGCAGAAGAATTGCCGCGGTGTACTTCGCAATATTCCATGAATAAATATAAATCCTCCAATGTCACTTCTTTAATCATTTCAATTGTCACATCCGCAATATGTATCGTATGTATCATATGGAGCGGGAGATCTTGTTCGATGGCTTTTAAAAAGCGCATAAACAAAGTTAAGTCATATTCGTATTCTTTTCGGGTTCTTGGTGACTTCCCTGTGATTGTTGTTAAGTATATTAAAAAATCGCGTAAAAATTTAGGCTGCTGCATTTTACTGAATTCACCTCTCCTGACTGTAATTATAGCATAAAAAATGTTCCCAAATTTATATTTGGGAACATTTTTGCTGAAATAGAAGAAATTCAGTTCATATTCTACTTTTTAGAACATATGTTCCTGCGCTGTATTTTCGCATTCAGACGAAGTGAAAATTGTTTTTGTGCATCATTATCCACCTCGATTCGTCTGAGCGCCTTTTTGTATTTGAGGAGAATGGGATTATTTTTTCTTATTGTAGGGAATAAACGGGCTAGGAGGTGAAACGATGAATTCGCTCAAGTCGCATTATGTTTTTTATTATCCATTTAATTATCGGCAATATTGTTTCGAAAAATTTCAGCAAATATTAAAGCAGCATCAATTTTATCATGTGAAAATTGATGAGCATGATTTCCATCATACACTGTACGGACCGGATGTCGAAGTTTCGCACGAATTGTTGAAGCAATTTTTTTATCCATTCATTGAAGAGAAATTTTTAAACGACGAAATATCGAAACTTCATTTTAACCGCTATTCGAAAAGCATAAATGGACAAGGGAAAATGGTAACACAATTTGAGGTGATCCCTTTTACGCTGCTGAGCGCCGATATTAATTTATGCCCCTTTGGTATCGGAATTGTGGCACTGCGCATACAATTGGCAGATGAGCTGGATGTAGACAGCGCTCTATCTTTTGCTCATTTTTTCAGAGTGCTGGAGCCAAAAATCGATGAAGAACTCGGTGCGGAAATTTTGTACGAAGATTTTGTATTCGTAAATACCGAACAACTTTTATTCCAGAAAATTACGCCGTTTTTAGGAAAATTCTTCGTCGACTATTCATCGATTCATAAAAATATTAGTAAGATTCCGTTCTTTGAGGATGAGCGAATGTATGTCAGTGCTTTTTTGCATTTGGAGGAAGATGTGGAGCTGGATAACGAGCTCTTATATCGTGCAGGGCAATTGAATGGACGCGACCGCTATGGAAATCCCTATATTTCGAGCACAAATGAACATTATATTGCAGAAGCTGTGGAAGCATGCAGCTATAGGCGCTGGGCTCCCGATTACTATATGATGACAACACTTCAAGGCCATATCCATTTAACGACAGTTGATGGAGAAAGTATGAAAAGGTATTTGAACAGTTTTCATTCGATTTCCTATTATACGGTATTAATCCATTATTTTTATAAGCTAATGCTATTGAAGCTGGTGTTTGAACACAGTGAACTGAAATTTTCAAAAGACAAAGACGTGATCGAAGAGCTCATTGAGCAAATCACAAAATTTTCATCGAGGTATTATTTTTCCGAAGTATCTGTAAGAACAGAGGGGAAAGAAATATCCCAGTATTTCAGGAAAGTATTCCGCATAAAGGAGCTTTACAGCGAAACAAAGGAGACGCTTGAAGAACTTTATCGGATCCAAGAAGACCGCTCGACAGACAGGCTGAATCAACTTGCTTTTATTTTAACGATTTTCAGTATGATTTCCGGTATATATGGCATGAATTTAGTAATTGAAATGTTGGGAGAGCCAATTCGATTGTCCGATATTTTTAAATTTACATTATTTGAGTGGATCGCATTTATACTGACATTGGTCGGATTACTCATTATGGCCGTTCTCGTAACGAACCAAATGTATAGTTTTACGAGCAGTTTTTTCGAAAAAATGCGAAGGAAACGTCTGCGTTAACCTCTTTTTTTGAAGAAAAGCTGAATTTTAAGCGTGTTGAATGTCTAGTTGACTTTAACACGCTTCTCCGCTGTTTATTCATAACATAAATATCCGGTATATCACGATGACTATGATGACAATAACTATTAATTTAATCAATTTCCCGATGGTCTTTATAAGAAAAGGAACGAGCAAAAGTAAAATGATTAAATAAAAGAATTCCATTGTAATTATACGAAAAGCGTAATAGTTTCATCATTACGCTCGACCTTCCAATTCGATGACAGCATTTTGCGGATTTGCTGTTCTGTGCCTGGGGATACTCGCAATTTACGCAAACCATTTCCCGTTTCCAAAAGCTCATATTGCGCTTCTGTAATCCCAAAACGCATGCGCAATAAATTTTTCAGCCCATTGATCGTAACAAATTTAACTTCATAATCGCCTTCAAATGCTCTCTTGAACTGTTGCGGATTTTCTTTAATTAACGTTTTTAGTAGATCAAAATCCATATTATAATCTTTCTTGAAAAATTGCAGATTATCATTTTCAAGATGGTGTTTCACTTGCTCGAATGTATATGGATGTGCTTTTAATACTTCAATTGTATAGGCTTCCATCATAGAAATCGCCAAAGTCTTCTCCCCCGTTTCATTAATTGCCGGCCAAAACTGGTTGACATGGCAATGGCAGTTATTCTTCTTTATTGTAGCATAGTTTTACTGTTTTTTAGGAAAGCGTTGTTCTCTTTCTGTTAACACGCCTTTTCTTGCATATCCGAATTGTTCGTATAATGCTTCCGTGTCATTTTGGTCTTCTAGCTGTTTTTGGATCGCATAATATCTTATATTCGTGGCCGTCACTTTAAATTGCAGCTGCTCGGACATCGATTTAAAAATTCGTTCGATTGTTTTAACTGTTACAGGCTCCCCCATTTTATTGCCGACTCCAAGCCATACGAAACGCGAATTTTCGGATAGCGGCATAAAGCTTATCGTTTGTTGTTTATAATTATTCAGCAATTCCATAAGTGTTGGCGAAACATGTAATGACCGGAAGCTTTTCGATGCTTTGACGATGATTTCATTTGTTCGTTCATCAATATGCCTCCATTCCATGCGCACTAGCTCTGCAGGCTTCATTCCAAGCTCCGCCATTGTATAAACGATTGCTGTATTCCGTAATGCGAGCCATTCATGCTCCTCATTTTGCGCAATTTCATATTGCGTCGGCCAATAGGCGAGTGCCCTTTTAAACTGCCTATGTTCCAGAACAGCTAGCTCGGTAAGCTGTTTTGCGCGCGGTTGCAGCAATGCTTCATTATACGCACCAATCACTCCGCGCAACTGTAAAAAAGTTAAAAAATGGCGGACTGACGCGAATTTCCGGTTAATTGAGTTGACTGATTGGTATTTTTCTTGGATTGTTTTTGCATAGAGCTGCAGCGCTTCATTTATTTGATTTGTATTTTGAATGATCTCTGCAAATTGCTTTGCGTCCAATGTATATTGCTTCGTTGTGTGAAACGATTTATTCAATGACTTTAAATAAGATTCAAATGCCTTTACATAGTAGAGGATATCTAGCATGCCCATTACCCCTTTATCCGTATTGTATCATGCATTTTATAAAAAAATGATAACAGGTTTATACAGAAATGCTAAACAACCCGCAATTTTACTTGAAAATTCGTAAGTCGCATGTTAATACGGGAATAATCGTCTATAATTAGCGGTATAAGTTGATTAAGGGGGAATTAATATGCAAGTGCGCACAACAAGACTTGAAGCGGAAGAAGCAAAAATTATTTATCAGGAGACCGCAGGAATCGCGATTATTACGATACACCGTCCACAATTGAAAAACGCATTGACAGCAAATATGTGGGACCAATTAGCGAAAATCGCATTGCGCACATTGGAAAACCCCAAAAATAAAGTATTACTGTTGCGGGGCTCTGGCGAAAATTTCACGGCAGGCTCGGATATTAAAGAATTCAATTCCATCTCTTTGGAAAAAGCGGAAGAAGCATTCGTACATATGGAGAAAACGATTTCCACAATCGAAAACTTGCCGCTTCCTGTTATTGGGGTTATTAACGGTCCGGCGATGGGAGCAGGTTTGGAACTGGCGCTCGCATGTGATATACGCATCGGCTCGGACAACGCGAAGATGGGTATTCCAGTTGGTAAATTGGGAATTACATTGAATAATAAATTTGCAAAACGTTTAGTCGATTTAGTCGGTCCATCGGCTACGAAAGATTTCGTTTTTACAGGGCGTATGTACAAAGCTGAAGAAGCTTTTAAAGCTGGCATGTTAAACTATCTGGTCGCGGAAAAAGATTTAAACCGTTTTGCGATTCGCATGGGCAAGCTTGTTGCGGGAATGTCGCCGGATTCTTTATTGGCGGTAAAGCGTGCAGTGAAAGAATGCGTCGATTCTGCACCTGCATTATGGGAAGGCTCTACATCATTTGTTTCTAAAACAGACTTCCCGGAAGGTGTGCGGGCATTTGTCGAAAAGCGTCAGCCAACTTTTTCACGACATCTGCGTAAATAATAAAACCTGCATTACGAAATAAAAAGTACTCTACAAGATAGAGATATAATAAATCTATCGTGCAGAGTACTTTTGTTTATAGGAAGAAAAAGAAGCTAAAGGGTATTCGTTCCCCCATTTTTAAATGGAATAATTAATTATTTAAATGGACAATTCCGATAGTTCCTGGCGAATAGTACGAATATGTTCTTCCATTAGTAATTTTGCTTTTTCACTTTCGCCGCGACTAATGGCAATGTAAATCGCTTTATGCTCATCAAGGGTACGGGTAATATTTTCATTAGAAGACAAACGGTGTTTACGTGTTACTTCTATTGTATTACGCATATGCGGTTCAAATGAAGCGATTAATTGCACAAGTACGCTATTATTGGTTGATTGGGCAATGGCCATATGAAATGCTAAATCTGCCTGCAACCCTGCTTCCTCATCATCATGTGCAATATTCATCGCTTCAACGGTGTGCGCAATTTTTTCGAGATCATGCCCTGTTGCGCGCAAAGCAGCAAGCGCGGCGCATTCGGATTCCAAAATGAGGCGTAATTCAAGCATTTCATATAATATCGCTTTATCCGTTTTGATTAATACATCCGACAATTGATCTTGCAAATGAGGCACGGATATATTTTTTATGAACGTGCCATCCCCTTGCCGTATTTCTATAACACTGCTCAGTTCCAATAGACGAAGCGCCTCCCGTATTGATGTGCGGCTCACACTGTATTGCACGGCAAGCTCCCGTTCAGGAGGCAATTTATCGCCGATTTTTAAATGTCCCGAAGCAATTTCACGTTGAATTTTTTCAAATATAATTTCATATACCTTTTTTTTATTTGATGAAGCCAACTTATTCACACCTCTGTTATTTTACTAAAAATAAGCTCAGTGCCGGAACGAATGATATAACAACCACACAGACTATCATGACGAGTATAAACGGTACGATCGCCCGCATTACCCCTTCAAATTTTGTTCCGGCTATTTTATTTGCCACAAACAAGTTTAACCCAACTGGAGGTGTAATGTAACCGATTGCCAAGTTTACAATCATAATAATCCCAAAATGAACAAGATCAATGCCAAGCGCACTTGCAACTGGCGCTAAAATCGGTGTTAAAATTAAAATCGCGGCTGCCGTTTCCATAAATGTGCCGACAATAAGCAGAATGAAATTGATGATAAGCAAAGCAAAAATCCAATTATCCGTCACGCTTAATAAAGCTTCTGTAATTTGCATCGGTATGCGTTCGCGTGTCAGATAATAAGCGAATACAGAGGCACCAGCAATGATAAATAAAATGGATGCACTCATTACAGTAGCAGAAGAGAAAATATGATATAAATCTTTTATAGTAATTTCCCGATAAATAAAGACGCCGACGATCAATCCATAGACGACTGCCACAAGAGCTGCTTCAGTTGCAGTAAAGAGTCCGCTATATATACCGCCTAATATAATGACAGGCATCAGAAGTGCCAAAATCGAATCTTTGAATGCGATAAGGAATTCTTTGAAATTATATTTTTCACCTCCACCGTATCCTTGCATAATCGAAATGACATAAACAAGGATAAGAAGTGCTGCCGTGACAAAAATTCCAGGAATAATACCGGCTAAAAATAAATCACTAATGGAAACACTTGCCGTTACACCAAATAGTACGAGTGGCACACTTGGGGGGATAATAACGCCAATTGTCCCCCCTGCCGCTTGAATCGCCGTGGAGAAGTTTTTATCATACCCTTTCTTCACCATTGCAGGAATCATAATGGCTCCAACCGCGGCCGTTGTTGCAGCGGCAGAACCTGATAGTGCAGCAAAAAAGGTACATGAAATGATGGAAACAAGCGCTAAACCTCCGCGAACGCGACCAAGCATTACTTCTGCCAAATGGATTAGTCTGCGGGAAATTCCACCAGACTCCATTAATTTTCCTGCTAACAGGAAAAATGGTACAGCTAATAATGGAAACGAGTCTATCGAATTAAACATACGTTGGAAAATTGCCACAACCGGCATTTCGCTTTGACTAACGAAAAACAGTGTTGCGGCCATCGCAAGTGCAATAGCTATCGGTACATTAATAAAAATCAATACGAGCAATACAACGAAAAGAAGGATATCGATCATTAAGATAACTCCCCTTTCAGCTGTTTTGCCGTCACATAAAACAAGTTCATAACTAAAATAATGCCACTAATCGGGATGACAGAATACACAATCCCCATCGGAATTTGCAAAACTGCTGA
This sequence comes from Solibacillus silvestris, assembly GCF_051967575.1. NCBI lineage: Bacteria > Bacillati > Bacillota > Bacilli > Caryophanales > Caryophanaceae > Solibacillus > Solibacillus silvestris. Next base: position 15,123 of record NZ_JBQCJW010000032.1, on the reverse strand, counting down.
CGGTTGATTCATTACACGCATCGACAGCTCATAACCTTCTACAACCATCATGACAAAAAATACGAGACTTACTATAGCTGCAACGACGATTAAAATTTGCTTTATTATACCTTGAGTACGTTCGACTAAAAGTTCCATGCCAATATGTGCGCGTGTCGCAAGTGCATAAGCCGCTCCTAAAAATGTCATCCAAATCATGGAGTACCGGGATAATTCTTCGGTCCATGCGATGGAATAGTCGAAAAAACGGAATGTAATTTGGCAAAATACCGATACGACGAGCACAACCATTAGTACAATCAATACGCCATGGACAATTTTATTAATCCCTTCTACTATTTTCACCATTGTCTTTCCCCCATCTTATTGCTCATTTAATATACGCTGCAATAATTGCTGATTTTTAGAGCTTTCATACACCGACATAATTTTTTTCCGGAAAGCACTTGTTTCTACATCTTTTACAACTTGCATCCCCTGTTCTTCAAGCCCCTCAAGCGCTTTTTTTTCCAAGTCGATAACAAGCTGGCGTTCATATGCGCCGATTTTTTCTCCTTCTTCCACGACAATTTGGCGCAGATCTTCAGGTAAGCGATCATATGCATGCTCACTTAGCATAAATAATGCGGATGAGTACGCATGCCCAGTTAACGTCATATATTTTTGATTTGCATCATACAGTTTGTAGCTGTCAATTACTAAAATCGGATTTTCCTGGCCATCGACAACACCTGATTGCAGCGCAGTCAATGCTTCTGTCCAAGCCATTGGGGAAGGTTTGACACCGAGCTTGTCAAATGCGGATATAAATACTTTATTTTCTTGTACACGCAAAGAAAGCCCTTTTAAGTCAGCCGGTGTTTCGATAGGTCTCACGCTGTTTGTTACATGACGGAAGCCATTTTCTCCCCATGATAAACCGACAATCCCAATTTCACGCAATTGCTCAAACAGCTCATCCCCGATTTCCCCTTCCAAAATATTCACCGCTGCTTCTCTGTCATTAAATAGAAATGGTAAATCAAGCACAGCAAAATCTGACACGAAGTTCATAACCGGGCCAGAAGTGGAAACAACGACATCAACAGAACCAAGCATCAATCCTTCTATTAACTCACGCTCTGCACCAAGCTGACTAAGCGGAAATGTTTCGATAATTACACGACCGTCCGTACGTTCCTCCACACGCTGTTTCAACTGTTGCATCGCTAACTCAAACGGATGATCTGCGGCGAGGGAATGCCCTGCATATAGCACGTATTGCTCTTTTTCATTTGAATTGGAGCAAGCTGACATAAAAACAACGCTCATGACGAGGCTGATTAAGAAAACAGTTTTTTTCATCTATTTCTACTCCTAGTCAACAAATATTTTGCCTGGATTTAAAATGTTATTCGGATCAAGCGCCCGCTTTATTTCTTTCATCCAGTTATACGCTAAGCCATGCTCCCGTTGCTGATACTTTGCTTTGCCGATACCGACACCATGCTCACCTGTGCAAGTCCCCCCCAGCGCTAATGCATATTCGACAACATGCTCATTAAGTTCTTTTGCCCTGGCGATTTCCTGTGGATTTTTCATATCGATCATAAGTAAAATATGATAGTTTCCATCACCGACATGTCCTACAATGCCTGCATCAATATTCAGGCTTTCAATTTTTGCCCGCGAATTATCGATCGCTTCCGGCAATGAATTAATCGGGACAACAACATCCGTGCTCATTAACCGTTTTCGCGGTGCCGAATGGATGTATGTGTATGCTAAATTGTGGCGCAGCTCCCATAGCTGATTGCGTGCGCGTTCATCTTGCTCAAATGCTAGCTCAATACAGCCATTGTCGTTTAATAGCTCGGTAGCGAAAATGATATCTGACTGTAATCCAGTTTCATTGCCATGGAATTCCAAAAATAATGTCGGCATTTCGGCGAAGCTTGTTCCGGATGCATGATTTACTTGTTCAATGCTGCGTTTATCGACAAGTTCAATTCGTGCCATCGGGATGCCTGCTTGCTTTAAAGCAACTACTGAATCAACTGCTTGCTGTACGGTAGTAAATGTCGCACGTCCGGCAACAATTTTTTCGGGTATACCGTATACACGCAATGTCAACTCTGTAATGACACCTAATGTCCCTTCTGAACCGACCATAAGCCCGTTTAAATGATAGCCAGATGATGACTTTGCCGCCAAACCGCCTGTATGTATAATGTCACCATTTGCCAATACCACTTCTAAATCACGTACTTGATCGCGCATAATGCCGTAACGAACAGAAGTTGTGCCACTCGCATTAGTAGCAGCCATACCTCCCAATGTAGCATCTGCACCTGGATCGACTGAAAAAAATAAACCGTACTTTTTCAGCTCTTTATTTAACCGACTGCGTGTTACGCCTGGTTGGACCTTTACTAGAAAATCTTCCGGGCGAACTTCAATGATGCTATTCATTAATGATAAATCAAGGGAAATCCCTCCATTGTATGGAATGACATGTCCCTCAAGGCTCGTGCCAAGACCGAATGGCACAACCGGTATATGACGCTCGTTTGCAAAAGCTACCACTTTACTTGCTTCTTCTGATGACTTGGGAAATACGACAACATCCGGTAAATGTGGCTCATGATAAGATTCGTCTTTCCCGTGCTGCTCGAGCAAAACTTCATTTGTTGTCACTTGCCCATTTGGCAATAATTCCTGTAATTGATTAATATAGTTCATTATTTTTCCTCCTTACTGTTGAGGGTTAGACCTTTTAATTTTCTGGTCCAACCAATACTTAATATTTAGAATATATTTATTTTTCGGAAAATACAATTTATTTATTTTTAAAAAATAAAATAATTATTAAAAAATGCGGGTTAAAGCCTTTTTAACAGAGAACAGCGAATAAAAAAAGAGCCAACTTCCACACATAGTCAGCTCTTTTACTCATAGATTATTTAATTCCTTTTAACTGGATATCAATTTTTTCCGGTTCAATGCCGAAATGATGCAAAAAAACTTCAGAAATATTTTTTTGCAGCTTGTGTAAATTATGTGCTACATCATAGTGGACAGGAGATTTTAAATAAAGGTTAAGTCGCATTTGAGGAATTCCTTCTATTTGCAAGTTTGCCACTTCAAATTTTGCGAGCATTTCATGCTGCTGCAATACATGGTCTAACACACTTAAATAAACAGGGCGTGCGATGTACACACTATTTTGATGAAAATCAGGCTGCACAATCGTCGTTTCCCCTAACTTTACTTGATTTGTTGAAAAAATTTCTTTCCCGCGCTGAATAAGCCGTTTGAAGAAGTTTTGCTCTACTTGGCGATATGGCACAGGCATAACATGTTTGCCCTGCACTTCCCGCACATACTTGGCCATTCGAATTTCTTTTTCCGACCGAATGTTCTGGACATAATAAAAATGATGAATTTCCCCGAACTGCAAACGTGTTGCTATTCTTTTGGTCATTTTATCAGACGTGCCTATAATTAATATTGATTCCACTTCATGTGATTTTATAGCCTGCAAAACCTCCTCTTTATGTACTTCATCCTCAAAAATAGCACAACGCACAGCTTTCAATGTATTTTTCTCAAATTTTGCAGATGTCCCGGCCGCTTTTTCCCCATTGATGATGAGTAAACCATCATCAATGATCGCCTGGATTTCATAGTCATGCGCAAATTGCAATGCGCTTGTGCTTTTACCTGTTCCACTCGGTCCGCTTAGCGAATAGATTTTCATAGTCATTTCCCCTTTGCCGGAGTATAAATTCGCTACTCCATTTCACTTTAACGCTCTCGTGCAATGAATTATCTCTGTTTTCTGATTTCATCCCCATTATACGTGATGTGTGTGATAAAATGGGGCATACATTTGAAAGTTTTAAGGAGTGTTACATATTGAATATCCAACCGTCTGAAAAAATGTCATTATTTGCTCCTGCAATATTTGGCGATTTAAAAAAGCATGCGAAGCTTCAACAGCAAAAAGGAATGGAATTAATCGATTTAAGTTTAGGTAGCCCAGATATTCCGCCAGCAGAAAATTTGCGCAGAAAAATGTCGGAACTTACAGCACTTTCCTCTTCATATGGCTATACATTATCGGGTATTCAAACATTTAATGAGGCGGTTTGTCGCTATTATAAGCGCGTAAACAGTGTGACGCTAAATCCGGATACTGAAGTGGTGCAAACAATCGGCTCACAGGAGGGGTTAGTCCATTTACCTGTCGCTTTTTGTAATCCGGGAGATATCGTGTTAACGACAAACCCGGCCTATGTTGCCTATGATGCGGGAATACACCTTGCTGGCGCAACCCCATATTATATGCCATTGACGGCGGAAAACAATTACTTGCCGGATATAAAGGCTGTTCCTGAAGAAATATGCCAAAAAGCAAAATTGCTTATACTGAATTTACCGGGCAATCCAGTCCCGGCCATGCCATCTCTTGAATATTTTGAAGAAGTTGTCGCATTTGCCAAAAAGCATAATATTATTGTACTGCATGATGCTGCTTATTCAGAATTTTACTTCAAGGGCGATGCTCCAATCAGCTTTCTTGCAACACCCGGCGCAAAGGAAGTCGGCTTGGAGATCAATTCCTTGTCAAAAAGCTTCAGCCTAGCTGGGACACGAATTGCCTACATCGTTGGAAATGCCAAACTAGTAGAAGTGATGAAGCAATTAAAGTCTAATTTGGATTTTGGTATTTTTGAACCAATTCAACAAGTGGCGGCATTAGCATTGGACAATGCAGAAGAAGTTACGAATGAGCTGCGGAAAACCTTTTCAGAGCGTCATAAAACTTTAATGGAAGGCTTAATTTCAATAGGCTGGGAAGTCGCTCCAAGTGATGGCGGGATGTTCGTATGGGCAAAATATCCGTATGATGTAAAATGTATTGACTTTGCATATAAAGCAATCGAACAAACAGGTGTCGTTATGGTTCCTGGCACAGTGTTTGGAACTGCTGGAGAAGGCTATATGCGCTTAGCATTAGTACAACCCGTCGAACTGCTTCAAAAAGCTGTGGAAAGGCTTAATAAAATAGCACTATAGAAGAAATAAGGCTTTGCTGAATAAGATGTTTCAGCAAAGCCTTATTATTACTCCATACGATAAGAAATGATGCCGACTTCTTCAATTTCCGTGCCATCCAGAAAAACGACTGTTGTCTGGAAGATGAGCCGTTCATCTGCTTCGCACATCCAACGCTCGTCAGGTATAAGCTCGAACGGCACAATTTCAGCCTCTTTTGATCGAATGCTGCCGACAAGCTCAAATGAATGCTTGGCAACAATAGACAATTCCCGACCTGCCTGCTCACATAAAACTTTCAGAGAAATATAATCGATCTTATCTTCTTCATCATCTGAAAGTGTCGTAATGTAAACGGAACCATTTAGGGAATCGCCTTCCACAAGCTCTGTTTTTTCAATGACTGTTTCTACCCTTACTCCATTTTCCTCTACTGACGTCAACCATTTGCTTAACATAAAAACTCCCCCAATTAATATGGAATCAACCGAATGATTTTAAAAAAGGGTGCGTGCCCGAAATGTTTTCCGGACAGCCCCTTGTTCTTCACTATAATTCCTCATACAAATTTGAATCATCTGTTTGGAAGCGATTGTAACGCTCTTTAAAAATTCGATAAGTATGTGTGATAAGAACTTTAATTAATGCATAGCCGGGAATACCTAAAACAACGCCCGGAACTCCAAATAAAGCACCGGATGTCAGCAATACAAAAATAATCGTAATCGGATGGATACTTAATGATTTACCCATAATCTGAGGAGAAATAAACTTCCCTTCGATTAATTGCACAATTGTCCATACAAAAATCAGCTTTACGATGAGCCATGGCGGATTGACAATCGCGATAATCGCTGCAGGCGTCGCAGCAATTGCCGGTCCCAAATACGGGACAACACTTGTAATCATTGCAAGGAAGCCAAGCAATAATGCGTATGGCATACCGATAATTAAAAAGCCGATCGTCATCATGACACCGATGCAAAATGATACTAAAATCTGCCCTTGTATGTAGGAGCTGATCTGCTTGTCCATATCATGCAGTACGTCGCCAATACGTTCACGCATTCGCGGCGGGAAAAGACGCAAAATGAAGCGCGGCATTTTATCGCCTTCGTATAGTAAATAAAATGTAATGAACGGAACGATGACGATTGATAAAACAATGCCTGTCACAGTTGTCACAAATCCTGTAATACCAGATGCCACACTTGAAGCGACACTCGATAATGTATCTTTTACTGTATTAATAAAATCATCTGTGAAATCCGTCAAAATCTGATTGTAGTCAAAGTTTATCTTCTCAAAAAACTCGTTGAAATGAGAGTTGTTCAAAAAGGCCAATAAATCATTCGCGAGACCCATTAAAACAACGGGGAATTCCTGAGCCAGATTTGTAAATTGGTCACGCAAAAACGGGAATACAAGCACGATAAGTAATGTTAACAGCGCGAGAACGACAATGTATAAAATCAAAATGCCTAAAGCGCGGGGCACTTTCCATCTTACCAACAGCTTCAATGGCGGACGCAACAAATAATATAATATGACGCCAAGTACACCGGGCAAAATAATCACTTCAAATAATACATGCAGCGGTTCGAAAATAAATGAAATTTTATCGTACACATATACAACACAGCCAACTAATAAGATGATCCCTAACAAGAATAATAAATTTTTACCGCCTAAAAAGCGTATAAATTTAGATGAGAAAAAATTGGATTTTTCCTGCGGTAATGGGTTATTTCTATTCACTTCTTTTTCTTTCTCCAAAAGACCACCCCAACATATCGACAAAATTTACTATATGCTCTATTTTAGCATGAATTTGCGGTAGACATATAATGCTTACTCGTTTAAATTCAAAAAATCATGCAATAATTGTGAATTTTCCGCCGTATCGATTTCCAATACCTCACCAGCATGTTGATACTTGCCGATCGTGTATGTTCCTTCAGCAGGGATTGTCATTTTCTCAACATTCATACTCCCGCCTGCAACAGCTTTTAAAACAGTAGCTAATTGGTCTTTGCTTGATAAGTCCGTTGTAATATATCCCTGTGTTGCACCGATGAATTTTGGCATATTCGCCGCATTTTTCGGAGATAATAATTCGTTCTTCAAAGCTTCGATTACTTTTTGCTGGCGTGCAACCCGTCCAAAATCCCCTTCCGCGTCTGAACGGAAACGAGCATAACCGAGCAATTCCTTTCCATTTAGTTTATGGACACCTTTTTTCAGTTCAACATAGATCGCCCCGCCCATGTCCTTTTCAACATCCATTTCGATTCCATTTGGCGCCAAAATGTCGATTAATGTTTCAAAGCTTCTGAAATCAATCATCGCATAATGATGGATGGAAATATCGAACATATTATTCAATGTTTTTTGAAGCAATGGCACCCCGCCTAAATAATAGGCAGTATTTAATTTATATGATTGATAACCAGGGATTTCCGCATAAATATCTCGCATGAATGACACGAGCTTCATATCGTTCGTGTCACGATTCCACGACAGAAGCATCATCGTATCCGAACGCGACTTTTCTTCGCCTCTACTATCGACCCCTAAAATTAAATAGTTTTCAATCGTCGGGTGATCATCGTCTGGTTCAAAGTTTTCTACAGGAATTTTTGTTTCGCTTGCTAAATCGAGACCGCTTTTATATTGTACATAGCTGTAGCCGACTAAACTAACTATAATAACAAGCAACAACATAAAAATTAGCCGACCTTTTCGAATTCTCCTCTTTTTGTACCGGGTTTGACGTACGTGTTCTTCCATTCCTACAACTTCCTTTCTATTTACGTGAAGTTTAGACGTTTTTGAATAATTTTAGTTGCGAATTTTCCTTTAGTATACCATTTAAAATTCTCTATCAACATGTTCAAATCAATTGTAAACATTGAATGTCTTTCATATACATGATAGAATACTTCATATTTAAAGGCAGCTAAGGAGTGTAGCAAAATGGAAAAGGCAACATTTGCGGGTGGATGTTTTTGGTGTATGGTCAAACCGTTTGATCAGTGGGCAGGAATTGAGAAAGTAACAAGTGGCTATATGGGCGGGCATGTGGAATACCCTACATATGAAGATGTGAAGCGCGGAGATTCTGGTCATGTCGAAGTCGTTGAAATCGAATTCGATCCAGACATTTTCAGTTATGAGAAACTACTGGAAATTTATTGGATGCAAATTGATCCTACTGATGCAGGCGGACAGTTCCATGATCGTGGTGAATCGTACAGAACCGTTATTTTTGCACATGGTGATGTTCAGCATAAGGCAGCATTGGAATCAAAGCAAAAATTAGCAGAAAGCGGCCGTTTTAAAAAGCCGATCGTAACGGAAATTCAGCAAGCTACTACATTTTGGCCAGCTGAAGACTATCATCAAGATTATTACAAAAAAGAAGAAAACCACTATAAAGAAGACCGTGCCAAGTCAGGACGGGATGAATTTCTGCATGCGCATTGGGACGAAAAGGAACAGTCTTAAACTAAAAAAAAAAGAAGGTCGTACTATTCGCTAATTCGAATAATACGACTTTTTATTTACATAAATATTTCATTGAATGCTTTGTATATAAATTTTTTGTAGATCGTTTCCGGAAAATCCTCCACCCCGTTTTTCGCGAAAATAATATCGCGCTTTGCTGCGACTTGATCATTTTCATAATAATAAGCCAGCGCCCGCACTGCAAAAAAGCGATAATATTTTGCTAAGTCAATCGGATGGTGCAAATAGCTTGGGATTGTTAAAGAGGCACCAATTTGAATGACGTTCGTATAGTGCTTTAATTTAAATTCCGCGTACATTTCCTCACCGATAAATATCGGATTTTTAAATAAAAACAAATAACCGTGCAGTTTCATTTTGTAATACTGGATCTCGGGAATAATTTGCTCATATTGCTTTTCCACATTATTTAAATAGTGAAGCTTACTATATAAATATTGGATGGAAATCGTAGGGTCTTCGGCAAATTCCGATAAAAGCATCAATTTTTCTATGTATTCCTTACTTTTTTCATAATCTTCATTCGCAATCGATTGAATAAACAGTAAATGATAAAAGCGGTCCATCCGGTAAAATATTTGCTTCTTTTTTGCCATTTCAAGTGCTTTTTGTAAATAAAGTTCGGACATTTTCACATCATCGACCGCCGAATACGAAATCGTTAAATTATAAAATAAATCGAGCCTTACCATCGGATCGATCATTAGCTCATAAGGGGCGATCCTTTCTTCGCCTTGCTTTAAGATGGCTAATGTTTCATTATAATTGCGTTGTTCTATTGCTGCTTGGCAAAGATAAAAATAACAGCGCAGCATCCGGCTATATGCATGAATTTCTTCATATTGATCGATGAATTTCCAGTATTCGTCGAGTGACTTTGCTTTATTGATTGTGCGGTTCATCAAGAAATACACTTCTCTTAAGCGAATTTGTTCATAGTTCGTTCCTTGGATTTCAGATAAATACGGTTCAATTTTTTCAATCATTTTAATTGTCAGTGATTGGAGTTCGTCTGGGTCGCGTATGAGCCTTCTGCGTTCCACATCTTCTTCGATATCAGTATATAAATTTCGAAGCATTGTGAGTGTCCCATCATCGAGTAGATAGCTTACTTCCACATTGAGTTGCTTTGCGATAAAACGAAGACTTTCCATCGAAGGTTGTGCTTTGCCATTTTCTATTAAACTTAACATGCCTTTCGTTAAACGTGCTCCTACTACTTCGGTTTGCGTTAATTTCTTTTCTTTTCTCAGCTTTTTGATGCGCTCTCCTAAAATACTCAATTTTTCACCTACACTTCTTAACTGAATATTCTAATTAAACTATGAATACAACTTTTTTACAATATCTTAACTTAAAGTTTAATAATTTAAACTTCAGAAAACTAAAAAAAGCATGCCCTGCATAAAGCAAAGCATACATATAATTTTTTGAAATAGTAATATTTACTAGTAAAACAATTAAAATAAGTTAAATTTCCTTTACAAAAAAATAGGATTGTTTAATAGCCTTTAAAAAATGTTTAGCGAATGACATTTTTTATTTCAATCTTTGTTAAAGATATATTATGAATTTGCAATAATGGCATCAATGAAAGTTTTTCCGTACTTCTCAAGCTTATTTTCCCCGACACCGCTCACTTCCAAAAATTGTGTACTATTTCTAGGTTTTCTTACGCACATTTCCTTTAATGATTTATCGGAAAATACTACGAATGGCGGGACTTTCTCACGGTCCGCAATCTCTTTCCGAATTTTACGGAGGATTTCAAATAACGGATCATTTGGTTCTACCGTCGATTCAATAATGCGTGCTTCTTTCCGGTACACTTTTTTTTTGCCTAAAAGCACTTCTTTGCCCAAATCGGAAATCGAAATCGTCGGGAATTGCCCGTTATTGACGACAATTAGCTTTTCTGAAATTAAAAATTCGATGAAATTCGCAATTTCCTTTGCATTCATCATACGCAAAATTCCATATGTCGGGAGTTTGTGGAAATTGAATTCCAGCACTTTTTTGCTGCGTGATCCAGCCAGCACAGATGCAGTCAATTGCTTCCCGAATTTTTGCCCCATCCTGACGATACAGGATAATACTTTTTGCGCTTCTGTTGTGACATCTTGTTGAGGTCGATTGTCCGTGCAGTTTGCGCACTTGCCGCACCTTTCTTCTACCCGGTCCCCGAAATATTCTATAATATAGCTTTGCAAGCATCGCTCAGTATGGCAATAGTCGATCATAGCATGGAGCTTTGATAGTTCAAGAGGGATACGCGAACGATCCTGTGCCTGGTCTATTAAAAAGCGCTGTGTTTGTTCATCGGAAGAGCTGTAAAGTAAAATACATTTACTTTCTAACCCGTCGCGCCCTGCACGCCCTGCTTCTTGATAATAGCTTTCCATATTCCGCGGCATATTATAATGCAGCACATAGCGAACATTCGTTTTATTGATTCCCATTCCAAATGCGTTTGTTGCAACCATAATTTGAACTTCATCGTTTAAAAAGCGATTCTGCTCATATGTACGGTCTTCCTCAAACATGCCGCCATGGTATTTTGCAACTGCAAATCCTGCTTTATTTAGCATTTCGTATAAGGATTCAACTGACTTACGAGTGGCTGCATATATAATCCCCGCCTCGTTTGCATTTGCCTTTATATATTTTTTTATATACGCCTCTTTATTTTCCCCTAGCAGGACAGAAAACGTTAAATTTTCGCGCGCAAATCCTGTGACAAATATATTTTGCCCTTCAATCGATAAAAGCTGTTGAATATCCGAGCTCACTTCTTCGGTTGCTGTTGCTGTCAATGCGATTACAGTCGGTTTTACTTCCCATAGGTGAAGCAGTTGTTGAATGGAACGATAGCTCGGACGAAAATCATGCCCCCATTGTGAAATACAATGTGCTTCATCGATTGCGAGAAGCGGGACACGTATTTGCGCAAGTTCCATACAGAAACGCTCATTATCCAAACGTTCCGGTGCAATATACAATAGCTTTACCTTCCCGCTTCGCACACCATACATCACATTTTGCACTTCATCATAACTAAGTGAACTATTAATGAAAGCCGCTTGTATGCCGCTGGAAACAAGCATATCTACCTGATCTTTCATAAGTGATATTAGTGGTGATATGACAACAGTCGTTCCATCGAGGCAAAGTGCTGGAATCTGGTAACAAAGGGATTTCCCGCCGCCTGTTGGCATAATGACCAATGTATCTTTTTGCTGCAATACATTTTCGATAATTTGTGATTGCCCTTTTCTGAATGAATTATAGCCAAAATAAGTTTTTAAATGTGTAATTGCTTGTTGTATCATAGCGCCTCCATAAATAAATCTATAGTTCTATTATACATATTCTCATATTAAAAAACGACATGGTTTAGTTTACATAATCTTATTATGTTATATGAAATACGCTTCGTTATTTTAAGTAAATCGTATTTTACTGGAAAAACATAGCTTTTTGTTGAAAATTTCTTTTTGGTCTGCTAATTGCTTAGTAGCTTTATATTATTTAAAATTTTCTTTATATAGTGTCGGATAATATGTAATGAAATAAAAAAGAATTGCCTTTCAACAATTCTTTTTCATTTTTTGAATGTAGCAATAATATAATTTTCATTTTTCGTTTTCGTGCAACCGTTCAATACGAGGTGATTATCTGTAACAGCAATTGAAACACATGAAAATTGTGCAGATCCGTTTTTTACAGCTATTCCCCGTTCCTCTCGCTCAAGTTGCCATATAATTTCGCCTGCTGTTAGTTTAATTGCGGGGATATGTGCATTTAAAAACATCTGCAGAGCCGGCACTGATTTGAATGTTGTTTCTTCTGTCAAGTGTATATGCGGAATTTTTTGTTGCTGCACAAGTTCAGCCGACAAAAAATTCGCTCCGATCACTTTAAATTGGCCTTTCTCATTAATAAATGTCAGCCGGACGTCTTTCTTCTCTCCGTCAACCCCATTCACAAAATAATAGACTCCCTCTTTTCTTGCTTCCTTTATTTGAAATCCATCGATACTCTTCTTCATATATTGGAGTTCGTGCAGTACATCATCAGAGCTAATAATAGCTGTTACCGCCTTTTCATTTTGGTCGCGGATATATGCATTTAACCGCTCGACGAAGTTCATTGCGGCCGCCTTCAATTCATCGATATTATATGTAAAAGTATTTTTGCCGTAGTAAGTGGTAAAATTATCGATTCGCTGTACTTCTCTATTCTGCAAAAGCTGCTTGTTTTTTTGTAGACGTTTCTGCCAGTCTATCTTTTCTGTCATTGCTTCATTTAGAAGTGCCTCGATATTTTGCTGTGAAGCGATTATTTCCTTGCCATTATGCACCGTTTTAAATGTGGAAATTGTCTCTATCTCATAGTTCAAACTGTTTCGAATATGGACAACCGCTATATTATGGGCCACATCTATCGCATATGTTTCACCTAATGTGAGCAGTTCATCTTGAACGAGCGAATATGGATGATTTGCAATATGTTCGGCGTTTACTAAAATCCATTTCTCCCGGTCCCGTTGTTCAATCACATAACCAATTGTACTTGTTGCCGTCGAATGAATCGAAACTTTACCTTCCAGTATTGGCATCTCTTCTTTATTTTCGGAAGGTATTGCTTGTGCCACCCATTTACTGTCGTTCGGCTCATTCGAGCATGCCGCTAATAGTAATATTACAAATAGTAAGTAGTATTTCCGCATAGGAATCTCCTTTACAATAATAAGATTATGTAAACTGAATGCGATTTTATATGATAAGCATCGCATAAATAAAAAGAAGCGGCTGAATTTTTTCAGACACTTCTTCCATTATACTCATTTCTTTTGTTTTTGCATTACGAAAATAGTCAGAAGCATTAAGGCAAACAGTAAGCCATGCTAGTTGAACGATCGGCATTAATGTCAAAACAGACCTTGCCTGTAATAACGGCATCCCCTGCTCCAGCGCAATACGCAATAAATGTCAGCCAAGTTGACAAACCGAAACTACGGTAAAATATAATTTCGAAAGTCTGAAAGCTAAAAGAGTTTTGCGCTAGGCGGTTTCATGTATTTTCCGAATCACTGTTATTTAATTTAGCAAGAAGACATGCTATAATAGAAACATTGTGTGCAAAAGAGAATTCTCTTTTTTAAGCAATCGAAAATACAAAGAAACAATTCAAGGAGGTACTTGCATGATTCAAGTATCAGGTGTAGGTCTACGTTATGGTGACCGTAAATTATTTGACGATGTAAATATTAAATTCACTCCAGGTAACTGTTATGGTCTTATTGGAGCAAACGGTGCTGGTAAATCAACATTCTTAAAAATCTTATCTGGTGATATCGAGGCACAGGAAGGCCACGTATCAATGGGTAAAGATGAGCGTCTTTCAGTATTAAAGCAAAATCACTTCGAATACGATGAATTCAACGTATTAGACACGGTTGTAATGGGTAATAAACGTCTTTGGGAAGTAAAAGCAGAAAAAGACGCAATCTACATGAAACCGGAAATGACAGACGAAGATGGTATGCGCGCAGCTGAACTAGAAGGCGAATTTGCTGACATGAACGGTTGGGAAGCGGAATCTGATGCTGCCACTCTTTTAAACGGTCTAGGTATCGGCGATGACTTGCATTATATGATGATGGCTGACTTAGAAGGTTCTGACAAAGTAAAAGTTTTACTAGCGCAAGCTTTATTCGGTAAGCCGGACGTATTACTACTGGATGAGCCTACAAACCACTTGGACTTAAAAGCGATTAAATGGCTGGAAGAGTTTTTAATTAACTTTGAAAACACAGTAATCGTTGTATCCCATGACCGTCACTTCTTAAATAAAGTATGTACACATATCGCTGACTTAGACTTCGGTAAAATCCAGCTTTATGTTGGTAACTACGATTTCTGGTATGAGTCAAGTCAATTAGCGCAAAAAATGATGGCAGACCAAAACAAGAAAAAAGAAGAGAAAATTAAAGAATTAAAAGAATTCGTTGCACGTTTCTCTGCAAATGCATCGAAATCTTCTCAAGCAACGTCTCGTAAAAAAATGCTTGATAAGATTGAGCTGGATGACATCCGTCCTTCAAGCCGTAAGTACCCGTTCATCAACTTCCAAGCTGGTCGTGAAATCGGGAATGACGTATTAACAGTTGATGGCTTAACAGCTTCACAAGATGGCGAAACATTATTCAAAGACATCCGTTTCTCAATGAACAAAGAAGATAAAATTATCCTTTTAGGTTCACCAAATGCAAAATCTGCATTTATGGATATTTTAATGGGTCGTAAACAAGCAGATGCCGGTACGTATAAATGGGGTGTCACAACATCTCAAAGCTACTTCGAAATGGATCATGACCAATACTTTGGCGGTAACGAAAAGTCATTAGTTGAATGGTTACGCCCTTATTCTCCGGAAGATGAAACTGAATCGTTCCTACGTGGTTTCTTAGGCCGTATGCCCCCTCTGTTAGGATAGATGTCGTACCGAGCTAACGTGATATGATTAAGTAAAATACACGGAGGTCGAGACGAA
>NZ_JBQCJW010000031.1:0-43829 GCF_051967575.1 Solibacillus silvestris | reverse complement strand
TAATTAAAAACACTTGACTGGAGGTAAGAAAGCGTCCGACCCGCAATGGAAATCAACCCCATGTTATGGTGATGAACAAAAAATAAGGTCCATCATCATTTATCATGTTGTTAAATCTTTAATGGCAGAAAAGAACTTGATTTTTAATAAAAATAATCACTTCATTTTTTATCCCTAAATAAAGAAATTTTCAGATAATAATAGAATTTGATTGATTTTTAAAAACTTTTTCTATAAAATAAAAATATTCTTATACATAGGCAAGGCATGGTGGAGTCAGTCAATTCTGGCACCGCCATGCTTTTTTTTATGAAAAAGGGGGATTTTATGTTTATTTTTCAAATTGTTATTGTGTTATTGGCAACAAAAATTGCAGGACATTTTACAGTGCGTTTAGGGCAACCGTCTGTATTAGGGAAAATTTTAATCGGGATTATTATCGGCCCGGCGATGCTTGGTTGGATAGTAGACAGTGAAATCATGCAGACGTTCAGCCAAATCGGGGTTATTTTATTAATGTTCCTGGCTGGTTTGGAAACGGATCTGGAGGACCTGAATGCAAATATGAAGGGTGCTATTTTCGTGGCGATCGGCGGTGTTATATTACCGATCGCGATGAGTTACCCGTTGGCGCTGGCATTTGGCTTAACACAAGGCCAGGCAATCTTCGTCGGATTAACATTAGCCGCAACATCTGTTAGTATTTCCGTTCAAACATTGAGCGAAATCGGCTGGCTAAAAAGTAAGGAAGGCTCCGCGCTTTTAGGAGCTGCCGTGTTGGATGATATTATCGTCGTTGTGTTAATTGCGATTGCGATGAGCTTCTTGGTAGGCGATGATGTATCCATCCCGGCATTAATCGGCGGGAAAGTGTTCTTCTTCATTTTATTATTTGTCGTAATGAAATGGGTAATTCCGCCATTCCTAAAAGCATTCAGCAGGTTAAGAGTAACCGAATCATTATTGAGCGGAGCCCTCATTGCCTGTTTTGCTTTAGCTTATGTTGGGGAGCATTATTTTGGAATCGCGACAATTATTGGCGCATTCTTTATCGGAATTGCGATTGGGCGCACACCATTTAAAGAGACGGTGGAGCATAAAGTGGAACCGATTGCGAGCAGTTTATTTGTGCCATTCTTCTTTGTAAGCATTGGTTTGTCTGTAACGTTTGCCGGCATTACGGAAAATATTTGGTTTTTAGTCGTATTCTCTATCGTAGCGATTATATCGAAGCTGATCGGTTCAGGTATTGGCGCAAAGTTGGCAGGCTTCAGCTGGAAGTCTTCCACGGGTATCGGAGCAGGTATGATTTCGCGCGGGGAAGTTGCATTAATTTTAGCGGGCATGGGGCTATCGAGCGGACTTTTGCCGGCCGAGGATTATACGCCAATGGTTATCGTCATTATTATCACTACTTTAGTGACTCCGCCAATGCTAAAAGGAATTTTCGGCGATCGCACACATTATCAAAAATAAAAAAGGTTGAATGGCTGCCGGATTTATTGTATTCTAGTATTCAGGTGCCAAAACCTCGGTGGAGATTTAGTCTTCACAACAAAAGATTCCGCAAACAGCACGGATTTGCTGGGAAACTTTTGAATTGTGCAGGGAGATGAGCCCCTGCACACCTATTACATAGTATATTAACCTAGTATTGTCCTTGAGGCGGTACTAGGTTTTTTGTTGTTGCTAGTGTACGCCAATCCTTTTAAAATCCCTCAAAATAATATAGCAGGTGCTGCTTTATCATTTTTGCCCTTTTGCATGACCTTCAAGCATTCGTTATGATAAAATGCCGTTATATTACTTGAACTGTGAGCTGAAGAAAAAATGATTGAAAGCCAAAAATATGCGATTGTCGATATTGAAACGACAGGCCATTCACCTGCAACCGGCGATCGTATGATTCAGATTGCCATCGTCATCATGAAAGATTGGAGCATTGTAAAAAAATACTCTACATTTATCCATCCCGGAAAACCGATTCCGTTATTTATTCAGGATTTAACGAATATTACAGATGAGGATGTAAAAGAAGCGCTACCTTTTGAGGCATATGCGCATACAATTTATGAACTGCTGCACGATGTTATATTTGTAGCACATAATACCGATTTCGACTTATCGTTTCTGCAAGCGGAATTTAAACGGGCAGGCTTGCCGAAATGGCATGGGAAAAAGATCGATACTGTTGAATTGGCTAAAATTTTATTCCCGATGTCATTAAGCTATAAATTAGCCGATTTAGCGAGCGACCTGAATATCCCATTGCAAAGCGCACATCGCGCTGATGATGACGCGCTGGCTACGGCATTTTTGCTTAAGGAGTGCTGGGAAGAGCTTTTAACATTGCCATTAGTTACATTGGAACAGCTGCATAAGCGCTCGTTTCGTTTAAAAACGAATTTGGCGCAGCTGTTCTTTGATGCTCTCGTCATAAAGCGCAATAAAGCTTTAACAGACGAAGCCCATATTTATTTCCATAAAATCGCAATCCGTAAAATGGCTCCAACAAGAAAGGATAATGATGAAACCGTTGTTTATCCGCAAACTACCGAACAGAAACTTGCGCTCTTGCTAAAAGGCATACCCAATTTTGAGGAACGCCCGCAGCAGTTTCAAATGATGGACAGTATTTGGGAGGCGCTCAACTATAAAGAGGAACATGTAATTGAGGCTTCTACAGGTATAGGGAAAACAATGGGCTATTTAGTGCCTTCGATTTTTTATGCCAAGAAAACGAATCAAAAGATAGGGATCAGTACGTATACATCCCATTTACTCGACCAGCTTATGCAAAATGAAATCCCGGTTTTAGAGCAGGCACTTGGCCAACCGATTAAAATCGCCTTATTAAAAGGAATGAATCACTATATCGATATAGAAAAATTCGAGAAACAGTTAAAAACGCTTGATGATTCGTATGATGAAACATTTACAGTTTTGCAAACACTCATTTGGCTTGCAAAAACGGAGACAGGCGACTTGAGTGAATTGAACGTTTCGGGGGGCGGGCAGCTACTGCTCGACAAAATACGAAAAACGGAGCTGCCGAAAACGACAATGCCGTTATATGACTTTTATTCGCGTGCGATTCAAAATAGTCGGCAGGCAGATATTATTGTGACGAACCATGCGATGCTATTAAGCGATTTAGTGCGCAACGAACAAATTTTTGACTCCCTCGGCGGTTGGATTATTGATGAGGCACACCAGTTTATACAAGCGGCGATCAATCAGGATGAAAAAATTTTTACGTATATGAACTGGAAGTATTTATTCGGTCAAATTGGACTAAATGAAGATGAGCAATTATTTCATAAAGTTCGCCGTGTCGCATTAAAAAAACAGTTGCTCAACAGCCAAACACTCGATCAGCTGGAAAAGCGCTATATTCAAATGGTGCATGCGTTTGACACAGCGATTGCAGCATTGATCCGCGAGGTAAAGGCATTTGACAAAAGGCAGCAAAAGCAGCTTCAAAAAATCGCGCTCTTTATTACAGATTTGGAGCTGGCCCATGAAGTTTTTCTGAAAGTTTCCTTATCAGTGCAGCAGTGGATAGACGATGCTACATCTCTTATTAAACAGTTTACGTCAGGTGTGGAGGAACTTGCGCCGGAGCATGAACATTTAATCGGACAATGGCAATATATCGTCAATGAATTTACGATAAAACTTGCAGAGTGGGATGAAGTGTTTTTGCAGCAAGATGCGAATTATTCGTGCTGGCTTGAGCTAGATCGCCGCAGTGTTCCAGGAAGTATCCAGCTATACAAAAAGCCGATCGATGTAACTTCGACGATAGGAAAGCTGTTTAGTCCTATTCGCGAAAAAGCTGCCATCGTTTGGACATCCGGAACATTGACAGTGCCGAGCAATGAGCGATTCATCACGAACCAATTAGGCATTCATGCGTCTATTCCAATAGAAAAACTGCATGCAGATCCGGGCTATTATGATGGGGCGGAAGTGTATATTGTGAATGACATGCCGGATGTTCAAGCCGTTTCGCAATCCGAGTATATCGAGGAAGTGGCACATGCAGTGACAAATGCTGTACGCATGACAGATGGGCGGTGTTTCGTGCTATTTACGTCCCAGGACATGCTGCGCAAAACTGTCGACCTTATTCATGAGAGCGAACTGCTGAATGAATATATGATTTTTGCGCAAGGGGTGACATCGGGAAGCCGTATGCGCTTGCTGAAATCTTTCCAGAAATTTAAGCATTCGGTGTTATTTGGCACGAACAGCTTTTGGGAAGGCGTCGATGTGCCGGGTGACGGATTGGCGGCGGTTATCGTTGTGCGATTGCCCTTTTCTTCGCCGGAAGAGCCATCTTTTAAAGCGCGCGCAAGCTATATATCGCAGCAAGGACGCAATTCATTTACCGAGCTTGCATTGCCGGAAGCGATTATTCGGTTTAAACAAGGTTTTGGTCGTTTAATACGTTCAAGCCATGATAAAGGGGTATTTATCGTGCTTGACCGCCGAATTGAAACGAAATCTTATGGACAACAATTTATCGAGTCATTACCGCCAATTTCTATACAAAAACTGCCTCTTCACAGTATGGTGCAAAGCTTGCAGAATTGGTATAATGATAAGCGATGAGGAAGGAAAGCAGGTTGACAAATATGATGAAATTTTTCGAAAAACGCACAGGTAATTTTCCTGAGCGAACAAAAAAACCGGATTGCAAGGTGCAGTCATGAAAAACTGGATTATCTTTTCGGTTGTCTTTATCTTATCTTTGTCGCTTGTTATTTCAGTGTTCGTATTTTTGAAAGCCAATGCGCCGTTCAATGAAATCGAACAAAAGGCGGAAAAATTTGTGCTTGATACGAAAGCACTTGCTGTTGTTGAACATTCCTATGTATACAATGGGAATAAGCCCTATGTCACTGTATTTGGAGTGGATGAGTATGGGAAAGAAAAAGCAATCTTCGTCCCAATGAGTTTAGACGAGAATTCAATGCAAGAAGTATTTTTAGCAGATGGCATTACGGAAGAGCAGGCATTATCTGTCTTTTACGATGGCACGTCTGTCAAAGAGGTTCTTCATACGAAGTTAGGATTTGAGGAGCCGGGCGCAGTATGGGAAATTACATACATTAGTGAATCCGGCAGCTTAAATTATGTTTATCTTATGTTTGAAGACGGACAATGGTGGAAACGCATATTGAATTTGTAGAGGAGAGAACAGCATGAAACAATTGTTGGCAAATCGTGTAAAAACTTTAACACCATCTTCAACTTTAGCTATTACAGCTAAAGCAAAAGAGCTGAAAGAGCAAGGGATTGATGTAATTGGTTTAGGTGCAGGTGAACCGGACTTCAATACGCCGGAAAATATTTTGAATGCCGCAAAACTATCAATGGATGCAGGGCTGACAAAATATACGCCGGCAGGGGGATTACCGGCATTAAAGAAAGCGATTATTGACAAGCTTGCCCGCGATAATAACCTTACATATAAAGCAAATGAAATTATCGTTGGTGTTGGGGCGAAACACGTTCTGTATACATTGTTCCAAGTTATTTTAAACGAAGGCGATGAAGTGATAATCCCAATCCCGTACTGGGTGTCCTATCCGGAACAGGTGAAGCTAGCAGGCGGTGTGCCCGTATATGTTGAAGGAACACAGGAGCAAGGCTATAAAATTACGGCACAGCAATTGCGAGATGCCGTAACGGAAAAAACAAAAGCGGTCATTATCAACTCACCATCCAACCCTTCTGGCATGATTTATACGAAGGAAGAATTGGCCGAGCTTGCACAAGTGGCGGAAGAAAAAGATATTTTAATCGTTTCAGATGAAATTTATGAAAAGCTTGTTTACAATGGAGTAGAACATTATTCAATTGCGGAAGTTTCCGAAGCAATAAAAGCGCGTACAATTGTTGTAAATGGTGTTGCAAAATCGCACTCTATGACAGGCTGGCGTATTGGATATGCTGCAGGCGATGCGGATATTGTGAAAGCGATGACAGATCTGGCTTCCCATTCGACTTCAAATGCAACGACGACGGCTCAATATGCTGCGATTGAAGCATATAATGGCGCCCAAGATGCGGTACAAGAGATGAGACAAGCGTTTGAAACACGTTTGGACGCAATATTCCCAAAAGTGGCGGCTATTCCTGGTGTGAAAGTGCTAAAACCACAAGGAGCGTTTTATTTATTGCCGGATGTTGCGGAAACAGCTGCAAAAACAGGCTATCTTTCCGTGGATGATTTTGCGGATGCATTATTAACAGAAGCAAATGTAGCGGTTATTCCAGGTTCGGGCTTTGGCGCGCCTGCGACAATACGTTTATCGTACGCGACATCATTACAATTACTAGAAGAAGCAGTTAGTCGAATCGATGCCTTTGTAAAAGCGAAATGGCAAGATTAAATAAAGCTGCAGCTTAAGTTTTGGAGGACTCTATGAAGAAAATTATGATTAAAGATATGCCAAATTGTATTGGCGAAACAGTAAAAATGGGTGTTTGGCTGGCAAACAAACGCTCAAGCGGTAAATTGGCATTTTTGCAATTACGTGATGGTTCAGGCTTCGCACAAGGCGTTGTCGTGAAAGAAGAAGTGGGCGAAGAGCTATTTGCCGTAGCGAAGGGCATGACACAGGAAACATCGATGTACATTATTGGTGAAGTGAAAGCGGACGAGCGCTCTTCATTCGGTGCAGAGCTGAATGTTACGGGTATTGAGGTGATCAGTGCAGCAAAAGATTACCCGATTACACCGAAAGAGCACGGCACGGAATTTTTAATGGACAACCGCCATTTATGGCTGCGCTCTCGCAAACAGCATGCCATTATGAAGGTTCGTAACGAAATTATCCGCGCGACATATGAATTTTTCAACGAAAACGGCTTTACGAAAATGGATCCGCCAATTTTGACAGGTTCTTCTCCTGAAGGTACGTCGGAGCTATTCCATACGAAATATTTTGACGAAGATGCATTCCTTTCTCAATCTGGTCAGCTATATATGGAAGCGGCGGCAATGGCATTAGGGAAAGTGTTCTCATTCGGCCCGACATTCCGCGCGGAAAAATCAAAAACACGCCGCCATTTGATCGAATTCTGGATGATTGAGCCGGAAATGGCGTTTGTAGAGCATGATGAAAGCTTGGAAGTGCAAGAGCAATATGTAGAGCATATCGTACAATCCGTGCTGAAAAACTGTAAGCTTGATTTAGAGCGTCTAGGGCGTGACACGTCGAAGCTGGAAAATGTGAAAGCGCCATTCCCGCGCATTTCATATGATGAAGCAATCGAATTTTTACATGAGCAAGGCTTTGATGATATTAAGTGGGGCGATGACTTCGGTGCACCACATGAAACAGCGATTGCAAATCACTACGACAAGCCTGTATTTATTACGTGCTACCCAATCGGTATTAAGCCATTCTATATGCAGCCGCACCCAGAGCGTGATGATGTCGTATTATGTGCGGATTTGATCGCTCCGGAAGGCTATGGGGAAATTATCGGCGGCTCTGAGCGTATTTACGATTATGAGCTGATGAAATCTCGTTTGGAACAGCATAATTTATCAATGGATGCATATGCATGGTATTTGGATTTATGTAAACAAGGTGCGGTGCCTCACTCGGGCTTCGGCTTAGGCTTGGAGCGTACAGTCGCATGGATTTCCGGAACTGAGCATATCCGTGAAGCCATTCCATTCCCGCGTTTATTAAACCGTTTATACCCATAATTATTAATAATCTTTACGATGAGAAAGCGTCCGGAATCTTGCCGGGCGCTTTGTCGTTACGAGCGAACAAAGGGGGATTCTACTATGTCGACAAACTTCAATCGAATCCGCGTTTGGACGGAGCAGCTCCAAATTACTATCCCGCAATTATTTTTTAAATATTATAATGAATTGAACATTCAAGATGAGGAAGCGTTGATTGTTTTGCATCTGCTTAGCTTCGAGCAAGAGGGCATTGATTTCCCTACACCAAACGATTTAATGCAGCGCACAAATTTTCAGCTAATGACCATTTCCCAGATTTTGCAGCGTTTAATGCAAAAAGGGTTCGTCGAAATTTCGCAAAGCACAGATGATTCAGGCCGCATCACGGAAAAGTATTCCGTCTATCCATTATGGGAGCGTTTGCTTGAGCTATTGCAATCAAAGGAGCAGCAACAGCTCGCTACAGCAAATAAAATGGATGAGGCGAAAATTTTCCAATTATTTGAGCAAGAGCTGGGGCGTTTACTATCACCGATGGAAATTGAAACGATCGGAATGTGGATGGACTTGGATCAGCATAGCCCTGAAATTATTAAAGCGGCATTAAAAGAAGCGGTGCTGGCAGATAAAGTGAATTTGCGCTATATTGACCGGATTTTAATCGAGTGGAAGAAAAGAAATATTAAGACGCTCGCACAAATTGAAAAGCATAGCGAGCAATACCGCAAAAATACGATGGCCCAATCGTCCATCCATCAAATAAAGCACCAAGAAACAATCCAGCAAACGAAAAAAGTATCGTTTTATAATTGGCTGGATGAGCGAGAATAGGAGGGCGCTTAATTTAATATGTTAACAAAAGCAAAATGGAATCACTTTTTGGACGAAATGGATCACATGTATCCAGATGCACATTGCGAATTAGTGCATGACAATCCATTTGAACTGACGATTGCCACATTGCTGTCGGCTCAATGCACCGATGTCCTCGTCAACAAAGTGACGAAACAATTATTCCAAAAATACAAAACACCGCAAGACTATTTAAATGTTACGATTGAGGAGCTGCAAAACGATATTCGCTCCATTGGACTTTATCGGAACAAAGCGAAAAATATTCAATTATTATGTGCGCGTCTTATAAATGAATATGGCGGGGAAGTGCCTGCATCCCGTGAAGAGCTTGTCACATTGCCGGGTGTAGGGCGCAAAACAGCAAATGTTGTGTTATCCGTTGCGTTTGATATACCGGCGATGGCAGTTGATACACATGTGGAGCGCGTTTCAAAGAGATTAGGTCTTTGTCGCTGGAAAGACAGCGTATTGGAAGTAGAAGAAACGATCATGAAAAAAACGCCGATTGAACGCTGGAGCCGTGCGCACCATCAAATCATTTTCTTCGGGCGCTATCATTGCAAAGCACAAAACCCGGGCTGTGCCGCCTGTCCATTATTGGACGATTGCCGTGAAGGCCAAAAACGTTTGAAAAAAGGTTTGGTGAAGGCATGATTTCAGTAAATGCGGATGCCATTTCAAAAGAAGTGGTCGATGAGTGGTATGCAGAGTGGGAGACACTGCGAGAAGTGATCCATGCAGCACATGACCGTCGCGACGGTTCGGCTCTGCGATTCATGGTAAAAGGCATCGAGCATTTTGAAGCATTTATCGCCGGCAGTTCTATGACGGATAATGCCTTTATGGAACAAAACGACTATGAGCTAATGCCGATTAATGGTATGGAGCGCTTGCGATTCATAAAAATGCGTCCAGCCCAATATGCCTGCTACCGTCAGCTGGATGAGCTTTATAAAGAGACAAAAAAGCGCTGTGCCCGGTTGAGGGTGAAAAGATAACAATCTAGCATGAAAAAAGAGCCGCACATTATTTTGCATTAATAATGTGCGGCTCTTTGATTTGTTCAATTGTTTATTCGTCCTCTGAATCTTCCGGATTTGTTTCATTGCCGCCTGCTGCAGGAGGGCTAGGTTGATTTGGTGTTGATGGGGACGGATTGGATGGCTCCGGCTCTACGGTATTGCCATTACCATTACCATTGCCATTACCATTATTGCCGCTATTCCCGTTCCCGTTGTTTCCGTTGCCATTCCCCTGATTTTGGTTGCCATTGTTCCAGTTGTTGTTGCCATTATTATCCGGTTGTGCCGGGTTTTCCGTATTGTTCGGATCTTCCACACCGTTATTCGGATCTTCAGGCTCAGCAGGTTCTGTTGATGTATCACCTTCAACAAATAATGTTACTGCAGCAGGTTCGCTTCGCAGCTCTCCCGAAATGGCCGTGACAGTGAATGTATATACTTTCCCCCGCTCAATATTAGGCACTTGAATGGAAGTCGCGCTCGAGACGGAAACGACTGCTGCCGCGTTTCCATCCACAGCCATCGACACTTCATATGTGATTGGATCAAGCGTTTGTGTTGCCGTATTTTCTTCATTATCATTCGCTTCATTTAATGATGGGTGTGACCATGTTACATCCGCAAGCTGTGCGACTTCATTAAATGTAGCCTGCAAACCAGTTGGCGCTTCCAATGTTTGAGGGACAAACTCCTCTGAATATTGTGTAGGCTCTGTTCCTTTAACGAATAATTCCGTCGTACGCTGATTTTGAGGGGTAAACTCATTTGCCAATTTCAATGGGTTCGACCCGATGACGATAGAAGCCGATACGACAGAACTTGGCTGTTTAAACGTTGAAGCTGGATTATGCTGATTCAGATCGGTCATAATCGACTTGAACAAATATTGTGGCATCCAACGCTCTTCCCATGTCGTAATGGCATCTTTACGGTGTTCATAGCCGCCCCAAATGGCGATCGAATAGTTTGTCGAATAGCCAGCAAACCATGTATCAGGTACTGAGCTGCTTTTCAGATTATATTTCTTGAACTCATCTGATGAATAGTTTGTCGTTCCTGTTTTCCCCGCGATATCAACACCTGAAACCATTGCGCGAGGTGCGGATGCATTTTTCTTGTTGCTTACTACATCTCGTAAAATATCAGTTACCATATATGCCGTATAATCGCTCATCGCTATTTTTGGTTCCGGTTTATATGATTTTGATGTTTTCCCATCCCGGAAAACGATTTTGCTAATTGAATGCGGATTATTATATGTGCCGTTATTGCCAAATGCGGCATAGGAAGCGGCCATTTGAATTGGCGAAATATTGATGCGTCCGCCACCAATTGCTTCAGACTCCGTTAAGCCCTTTGATTGGATACCTAAATTGGCCAGGAACTGCTGTGAGCGGTCTGGTCCGACTTCACGGAAAGTTTTGACAGCCGGAATATTGCGGGATGTATAAAGCGCTTCACGTACAGTCATTGTCCCTAAATATTTCCCGTCCCAGTTTCCGATGACCTGCTTTGAACCTGAGTATGTGATTTTTTCATCAACTGTTGTTTCACCTGTTGACCATTTTAAATACTCGAAAGCAGGGCCATAATCAATCAATGGCTTTAATGTAGATCCAGGCTGACGGGTTTGTAAATCATATGCGTAGTTATAGTTAAATGCCACATAATTGCGCCCGCCGCCAACTGCACGCAATTCACCAGTCTGTGTATCGACGACTGCAACACCTGCTTCGATATTTTCGGTAGGGAAGTTGCTGTCATTGTTCATCAGATTTTCGACAACTGTTTGAGCTTTTGGATCTAGAGTTGTATAAACTTTAATGCCTTCAGCGATATATTCGCCATCGCCTTTTTCTTCAAGCTCTGAAAGAACAACATCCAAAAATGCCGGATATTTTGTTGTTGCATTTGCAACGCGTTCTTCTTCCGGCAATAATCCGGCTGTTATATTTGTTGCCTTCGCTTCTGTGGCTTCTTCTTCGGAAATTTTGTCGTGCTGAACCATAAGCGATAAAACGATATTCCGGCGTTTTTTAGCACGATCCGGCTTTTTGTATGGATTGAAGTTGTTCGGGCTTTGCGGCATGCCGGCTAATTGTGCTGATTCCGCCAATGTTAATTCGCTTAATTCTTTCCCGTAGAACTCTTTCGCTGCAGTGCCGAATCCATAAATTCTTCCGGACATTAGCACTTTATTAAAGTACATTTCGAAAATTTCCTCTTTGCTATATTGACGTTCCAATTGAATGGCAAGCCATGCTTCCTGTGCTTTACGCTCCAATTTTTTCTCGTTTGTAAAGAAGGAGTTTTTAACAACTTGCTGAGTGATCGTACTTGCCCCCTGTGCACCAAATCCATCGCGGAAGTTTGCAAGGACGGCACCGCCAAGACGCCATAAATCGATACCGAAGTGCTCAAAAAAGCGTGAATCTTCTGTTGCGATAATTGCGTCGCGCATTTGCTTGGGAATATCTTCATATTTCACATATTGACGTGTTTCTGCCCCAATTGTCGCAAAAAGCTCGCCATTCACATCGTAAAACTCCGATGAAATTGGATCTTTCAATAATTCTTCATCTAGTTCGGGGGCTTTGCTTACATAGTAGCCGAATAATGCGGCCCCGCTTAATAAACCTAATACCCCGACTAATACGATTGTCAGTACAATTCGTTTTATCCATTTTCCAGCAGAAGTTTTTGTTTTTTTAGATTTATTTTTTAATTGACGTTCGCGTTTTATATCTTCGCGTGTTCTTCTATTTTCCGTCACGTTATTTCTCCTCACTTTCACAAACATCCGTGTCTGCGATTAACTTTTTTACTGCCTGCAAATAATCGAGCCTCGGTAAATAGCCTTCTTGAATCTCGATGGCATATTGCTCGAAAACGGCTAGCGGCATTGATTTTCTTCCACCCTCATGCATTGCTTGAAACGATTTAGCTACGACATTATAGGAAATGACAAAATTACGCTTTAATGTACTGAACCGTATAATGAAAAATGCAATTCCCCGCTGGTTGCTCACCGACTCCATATGGCTTATTTGGTGAGGGTGAATATTTTTTAACGGAAAGGATGTTTTGCTATCTGTTTCCTTTGCTTCAAAGTCGATGTAATAACCATTCCATACGCCATTATAATCCGTTGTGGAAGGTGTGCGGAAGTAGGCCTCTTTAATAACCGCAGCACTTCTTGCCGGATAATCTACTTTGACGATTTGAATCGGAACAGGTTTCTTGTGTATATTTGCCAAATTCCTTTGCAAATAAAACAAATTTGTTTCATTTAAGTCATCTTCTAAGCTTTTTCCACGATTACTGTAGGAAACGGCTCTTTTTTTCGCTTCTTTAGCAACCGTTGGAGATTTTGAAGCTTCCTTTTTGCTTTCTTTATTCGGCGCGCTTTCATAAAGCTTTCCGTTTGGGTAACGAATGACCATGGAATCACCTTCTTTCCTAGAAGAATTAATACTTTAATAGTGTATCATAAAGTGAAACTCCAATCAGTGACAGTATTGCCTAGTGTGCGCTCTCGCTAATCGGGCTTTTCCTTCAAGGCTTCCATCTATGCTTCCCGGCTTTCTTGATCTCTGAGGCGGTAATCTTTTTTTCTTTAATGCATGATAAACAATATACTCGCTAATATTAAAAAAACGTATGCAAATTATAACATCTTTTAGCGAATGAACACTATTTTTGCCGGTTGACAAGGATTCGAAGAAAAAAGCAAGAATCATTGTGAAAAGGGGGCATTATATGTCGAAATTATCACGATTAATCGAGCAAATTGAAATGGCACAAACATTGTTATCATTGCAGATGGAACGCGAACAGTTACGTATGAAAGTAGAGCATTTGACAAATTTACTTGGTGTTCACCAGAAAGTTAGCTTAGCAGAAACGAGGAGTCAAGTAAAGAATACGTGTTCGCATATTAGTAGAACAAACGAGGAGAATTTGATACACTAAACGAAAAAACAGATAAAATCATTCGAGGTGCTCTTATGCAATTATTGGACGAAACAAATAAATTAATAGAAGAGTGTGAGGCGTGTCTACACCGTTTTCAGGAAATGAGACGTTTGGATATGGAGCCTGATTTTTTCGCTGACGTCAAGCCTCATGCCGATTATATGCATACACTCATCCAGGAATGGCAACAACTTGCAAATCGTTGGATAAAAAATAAGCACCCTAAAAACTTATACGTACAGCAAATTGATCACGCAGCAGATGCGATGGAGCAATTTGTTGTGCAATCTTTTTATAAAGGAACGAGTAAAAAACGTTTTATTCAATCGATTCAATCTGCCCAATATACGCTAAAGCTGCTCGTTTCAAAGATTGAGGAAGGTGAAGACATTGTTAAATAAAAAAAGAACTATTTCGCAGCTTGTGGAAGAATGGCAATATGATGAGGAAATGAAGCAAAACATTGTCGCGATGCATACTATTGACGAAAAACAAGCCCAGTATGCCAATTTTCCGCCCGATCTCCAACCGTCCATTGAAAAGGCTTTGAAATTGCGCGGCATCTATCAGCTTTATACACATCAGCGCCAGGCTTTTGACTATGCTGAGCAACAGAAGCATTTTACGGCCATTACACCGACCGCTTCGGGAAAGTCGTATTGCTATCATTTGCCTGTCCTGCAGCAAATTTTGGAAGACCGGTCAAGCCGCGCCATTTATCTATTCCCGACAAAAGCGCTTGCCCAAGACCAAAAATCGGATTTAAACGAACTGATCGAGTTGATGGATGAAGATATTTTGAGCTACACATATGATGGCGATACCGCACCAGGCATTCGGCAAAAAATAAGGAAAGCAGGGCATATCGTGATGACAAATCCCGATATGCTGCATTCAGGTATTTTGCCGCATCATACGAAATGGGTATCGCTTTTTGAAAATTTGAAATATATTGTCATCGATGAGTTGCATACGTACAAAGGTGTATTCGGCTCGCATGTCGCACATGTTATTAGACGACTAAAACGCATTTGCGAATTTTACGGCAGCAACCCGGTTTTTATATGCACGAGCGCCACGATCAAAAACCCGAAAGAGCTTGCGGAAACATTGACAAACTGCAAGCATGAGCTCATTGAAAAATCTGGTGCGCCGGTCGGGAAGAAAACGTTTATTTTCTATAATCCGCCCATCGTCCACCCGACATTTGGCGTTAGACGCAGTGCGGTGCTGGAAGTTCGGGACATTTCCAAACGTTTATTTGAAGCGGGCATTCAAACGATCATATTCGCGAAATCGAGAGTCCGGGTCGAAATGCTTGTGACATATTTGAAATCACTGACAGCGAAAAAAATATTGGATGATTCGATTCAAGGCTATCGCGGCGGTTACTTGCCGAGCGAACGCCGTGAAATAGAAAAAGGGCTGCGCACAGGCTCGATTCAGATGGTCGTCAGCACAAATGCGCTTGAATTAGGTGTGGACATTGGTCAATTGCAAGCATGTATTATGACAGGGTATCCCGGCAATATTGCAAGTGCATGGCAGCAGGCGGGCAGAGCAGGCAGACGTCAGGATGAAGCCCTCATCGTCTATGTTGCCCAATCGACAGCATTGGATCAGTACATTGTTCAAAATCCTAGCTATTTGCTCGGGAGCTCGCCTGAAGAGGCACGCATAAATCCGGAAAATATTTTAATTTTAATGGAGCATTTGAAATGCGCGGCGTTTGAACTGCCGTTTTCGATGGAAGATACATATGGGGAATATGAAGTGCAGCAATTATTGGCGTATTTGGAAGAGGAAGGCGTTCTTGTGCGTACAAGCACGAAATGGCATTGGATGAGCGACCGTTTTCCGGCGCATGAAATATCTTTGCGTTCCGCTGCCCAGGAAAATGTTGTCATAATAGATATTTCTACGCCGGCAAATACGAAGGTGA
Organism: Solibacillus silvestris; assembly: GCF_051967575.1. Classification (NCBI taxonomy): domain Bacteria; kingdom Bacillati; phylum Bacillota; class Bacilli; order Caryophanales; family Caryophanaceae; genus Solibacillus; species Solibacillus silvestris. The sequence continues at coordinate 28,318 of NZ_JBQCJW010000031.1, read as the reverse complement.
TTGGGGAAATGGATACATATAGCGCGATGACGCTTTTGCACGAAGAAGCAATCTATTTGCATCAAGGCATTCAGTTCCAAGTCGAAAAACTCGATTGGGAAGAGAAGAAGGCATTTGTCCGGGAAGTTGATGTCGATTATTTCACTGACGCCAATTTAGCAGTCGAGCTGAAAGTGCTAAGCGAAGATAAATCCGCCCCTTTTAAAAACTCGACTGTTAGCTATGGTGATGTCAGCATTTTAGCCATCCCGACGATTTTTAAAAAGATTCGTTTTCACACACATGATAATATCGGCTCAGGTCCGATTTCCATTCCGCCTATGGAAATGCATACAAATGCGGCATGGATGAGCTTTGATTTGCCTGATAATTGGACAGAGGACCAGCTGACGGATGCATTGACGGGTGCGGCCTATGCGATGGGAAGCTTTATTCCGCTATTCATTCACTGTGATCGATCAGATGTATCGGTCGTGCCGCAAGTAAGGGCAATCCATAATGAAAAGCCGACATTATATATATATGACAGCTACCCAGGCGGCATCGGCTTAAGCGAACGTGTTTACGATTTGCTGCTGTCATTGCTTGAAAAAACGGCAAAGCATGTTGCAAGCTGCCCATGCCAGCAAGGCTGTCCGTCATGTATAGGGGCACAGGATAGTCTGGGAGAAAGCAAAAAACAAGTATTGAAAGTATTGAATATTTTAATAAATGAAATGATGTGAAGACATGTCGTATGAAAATAAGCTGTTACAAATGAAAAAAATGCTCGGCAAAAAAACGGAGCATAAGCAGGAAAAGCCGAAGTTCATAAAACCGGAGCCGCCTTTGTATAGTGAGCAGTGGCAGCAGGCAGGACTGAAACGAATCGAAAATGAATTCGGCATGCTTTTTAAGCGTGAAGTGCATTATCCATTTGACTATCAGCATGGAAATCACAAGCTCGGGGAACTTTTTCATGCGCTCAAACGTTGGAAGTCCCAGGCAGATGATCACCCGTTTGCGATTTCTGAACAGGAAACGATTATGTTCTTCGATACAGAAACGACTGGTTTAAAAGGTGCGGGAACACATATATTTCTGCTAGGTTTTTTGCAGGCGGATGAGGAAGGCTTTTTGCTCACACAATACGTATTAGCAGATCCATCAAATGAAGCGGCATTCCTTTTTGAATCTAAACTATGGCAACGTGAAGCAACGATCGTGTCGTATAACGGGAAAAGTTTTGACTGGCCGCAGCTTCAAGTGCGCTGGACATTAAACAAGCAACATTTGCCGCCATTAAAAACACAGCGTCAGATTGATTTATTGCATAGTACGAAACGACTTTGGAAAGATGATTTGTCACGCATGAAACTTATACAAGTCGAACAGGAGAAGCTAGGTTTCTACCGGAAAGGGGATATTCCAGGTCATTTAGCCCCAATCATTTATTTTGATGCAGTGAAAAGCGGGAGTGCAGAAACATTGATTAAAGTGCTTGTGCATAATGAATGGGATTTATTGTCGCTTATAACATTGTACATTCATTCGACAAATTTATTGTTTGATGCGATAGCGATGGAATCCGCCACGACATATACAAATATCGGAAAATGGTTTGGCGACTTAAAAAAGCGGAAGACGAGCACGGAAATTTTACAGGCTGTCACAAAGCATTTCAACACGAATGAGGCCGGCTATGCCCATTTTTATTTAGCTTACGAATTAAAGCGCACCGGGGAAACTGATTTGGCAATCGAATCTTTCCGGTCGGCAATCCCTGCTATTTCAGCACGGAAGCAATTACAGGCATATGAGCAATTAGCTATGCTTTATGAACATCAAGTGAAAGATTATGAACTAGCTTTTATGTATTCGGAAAAAGGGCGTGACCTGCTCGATAAAATATCGTTCCAAAAGGAAATACAACTCCAAAATCAACAAAAAAATTGGCAAAAAAGGCTTGTTCGATTAGACAATAAGCGCAACAAAAATAATGGTGACAAACCTTGAAAAAATTTTCGTCAACTGTAACATATGTATTCGTACGAAATGTCTGACCTATGCTATAATAAAACAAAGAAGTTGCGTGACGGAAGGACGATGAATAATGGATATTAAATTAACGGCTGACTATATATTAGAAAAAGAATTTAAAAAAAGCATGAAAGGCTACAATGTCGATGAAGTGGATCAGTTTTTGGATTTGATTCGCGAAGATTATGATGCATTTACAGCAAAAATCGCCTCATTGGAAGAGGAAAATGAACGATTGAAACATGAGCTGACAAACTCGAGCCGCAAATCGGCTGTCGCACCGCAGCCGACAGCAAACAGCACGAATTTCGATATTTTAAAACGCCTTTCGAATTTGGAGAAACATGTATTCGGAAGCAAACTATACGAATAGTTAAACTATTTGCAGCAATATTGTATTTTTCCTATAAGTACAGTATAATTTGTGCATACATCAATATTCGAGTAATCGCTGCGATTTCGTATCGTAGAGGAAAGTCCATGCTCACACGGTGCTGAGATGCCCGTAGTGTTCGTGCTTACTGAAAAAATAAGGTAAGGCAAGAGAATCTTCTCTTGACGGCGGAAGGAACTCCTAAGTCTTTAAGATATGGACGAAACTTCCTGAAAGTGCCACAGTGACGGAGCTTATAGTGAAAGCTATAAGGTGGAACGAGGTAAACCCCATGAGTGAGAAACCCAAATTATGGTAGGGGCACTCTCCAAAAGGAAATGAACGGATGGAGGGACGGTCATATTGGCCGTAGATAGATGATTACTACCTAGTCGTACGAGGCGCAAGCTGTTTGAGTACTTAGGAACAAAACATGGCTTATTGATTATTGATGCTTTTTTGAACATGTAAAAAGGCTCTCCATTGTATAGTGGAGAGCCTTTCTTAGTAGATAAAATAGTTGGAATGCGGAAAATGCAGGTTCAACTTATTTAATTAAGGGAATACAACATTGATTAGAAAACAAATCACCGCAAAGCGGGAAATTAAAATGCAGAAGAAAAATTAAATAATGTTCTATAAGAAAATAAGGGTGATATGTATTGAACGAATCGATGCCGAAATTATCAATCGTACAAGAATTGACATTGTCACAGTTTCCAAAAGAATTAATCGAAAAAGTTTTTGAAAATATTGCGGAAGGCATTATGATTACAGATCGGCATAAAAAGATTTTAACGATTAATGTAGCGTTTGAATTTGTCACTGGCTTTAAATTGGAGGAAGTTCAGGGGGAAAAGCCATCCATTTTACAATCCGGTGTGCATGACAAAACTTTTTATATCGATATGTGGAAGCAAATTGATAAAGAAGGAATTTGGCAAGGCGAAATTTGGAACAGACGCAAAACGGGGGAATTATACCCCGAATGGCTGACAATAATAGAAATAAAAGATAAGTCGGGTGAAGTGACAAATTACTGCGGAATATTCACTGATTTATCCGAGCGGAAAATTGTGGAGGATGAGCTGGAAAAAAGGGCGCTCCATGATTCATTGACAGATGTTTGCAATCGTTTCGCCTTTATCGAGCGCATGAAAGTACTGCTGGAAATGACAGAGCAAAAAAAGCTGCCGATTCAGCATGCCGTCTTCTTCATGGATTTGGACCGCTTTAAGCAAGTAAATGATACACTGGGACATGCAATTGGGGATCAATTGCTTGTGGAAGTATCAAAGCGCGTGAAAAGCCTGCTGAAAAACAAAGATATTTTAGCCCGCTTTGGCGGCGATGAATTTGTCATTACATTAGCGAATATTCAACATCCGAGGGAAGCGGCGAAATTTGCGGAAACAGTCATTCGCGCTTTTGAGAAGCCGATTAAAATTCGCGATCAGGATATTTATGTGTCGACGAGCATCGGGATCAGCATTTATCCGGAGGACGGTACGACAACCGAGCAGCTGCTGAATCGCGCAGATCGGGCAATGTCGTTTTCAAAAGAAAATGGACGCAACTGTTTTTCGTTTTATTTTGAAGAATTGAAAACAGATTCCAATCGTGTCTTATTATTGGACAGCGAATTGCGCAAAGCGATTGAAAACCGTGAATTCACGCTGGCATATCAGCCGAAAATCTGTACACAAAAGAGCGAAATTGTCGGCATAGAGGCATTAGTACGTTGGGATAGCGAAAAACTAGGCTTTGTCTCTCCTTCAGAATTTATCGATCATGCAGAGGAATCGGGTTTAATAATCCCGTTAAGCGAAATTATATTTGAGCTTGCGTGTGAAGGGTATCATAAACTAGTTGCAGCAGGTTATCCTAAAGTGCCTATAGCCATAAATGTATCGAGCATTCATTTTCAACAGCAAAGCTTTTTGGAATCCGTGCAAACGATTCTGGAAAGAAATAATACATCTGCCCAATGCTTTGAAATCGAAGTGACAGAGCGCACAGTTATGAATAGCGCGCAAGAAACAATCAGTAAATTAGTGAAACTCAAACAATTAGGTTTCAAGCTTTCGATTGACGATTTTGGGACAGGGTATTCTTCGTTAAGTTATTTAGTGCGGTTCCCATTGGATGTATTGAAAATTGACCGTAGCTTTATTCAACATATTTGCTCGCTCGATGATAAACAAGCGATTGTCGATGCGATTATTCAAATGGCGCATCGCCTGCAAATGAAAGTAGTAGCGGAAGGTGTTGAAACGAGTCAACAAGTCGAGCTGCTAAAGTCAATGGGCTGTGATTTTATTCAGGGATATTATTACAGCAGGCCATTGCCGATGGAAGAATTAATTGACTTCATACATTTCTGGGAAGTCGAGCATCAAGGAAGGATATAAAAGCATGACAAAATTTAAATTAGTCGCAACTGCGGCGATGGGCTTAGAAGCAATCGTGGCAGACGAAGTGCGCGAGTTAGGATACGAAACGCGTGTCGATAACGGCAAAGTGTATTTTGAAGGGGACGAAATGGCGATTGCACGCACGAATTTATGGCTGCGTGTAGCAGACCGCGTAAAAATCGTCGTAGCGGAATTCCCGGCAAAAACATTTGACCAATTATTTGAAGGGGTTAAAGCTGTTCAGTGGGAAAAATATTTGCCGGTTGATGCAAATTTTCCTGTTTCGGGCAAATCTGTAAAATCTAAATTATTCAGTGTGCCGGATTGTCAGGCAATCACGAAAAAAGCGATTGTGGAACGCATGAAAGCCGCATATAAACGTTTAGGGTTTTTAGATGAATCCGGCCCGACATTTAAAATTGAAATATCGATTTTAAAAGATGTGGCGACATTGACGATTGATACATCGGGTGTCGGCTTGCATAAACGCGGTTACCGGACGACACAAGGTGAAGCGCCTTTAAAGGAAACACTAGCTGCCGCATTAGTTAAAATTTCAAAATGGTCGCCAAGCCGCCCGTTCGTAGATCCGTTTTGCGGCTCGGGGACAATCGCTTTAGAAGCGGCGATGATTGGACAAAATATCGCACCAGGCTACAATCGCGAATTTATTTCCGAATCATGGCCTTGGATGAAGCAGGACATTTGGGATAAGGCGCGCGACGAAGCGGATTCTTTGGCGAATTATGATCAGGAATTAACGATTATCGGTTCTGATATCGATCACCGCATGGTAGCAATCGCCCAAGAAAATGCGCTGGAAGCTGGGTTCGGCGATTTGCTGACATTCAAGCAAATGCAAGCAACCGATTTTACGACGAAGCTGACAGATGGTGTTATCGTGACAAACCCGCCATACGGAGAGCGTATCGGCGAAGTTGAGGAAATCGAAAAAATGCTGCGTCAATTCGGTCAAGTAATGCAAAATTATCCTACATGGTCTGTATATATGCTATCATCAATGGAAGACTTGGAAGTGCATTACGGCAAAAAGGCGACGAAAAAGCGTAAATTATTCAATGGCTTTATTCGCACTGATTTTTACCAATATTGGGGCCAAAAATCGAAGCGTGAAAACTAATAGGACAACTACATTGGTCATAAACTAATGTAGTTTTTTTAATGCTTAACAGTAGGATTTTTTTTATATTTCGTTGTATAATGATAAGTACGGAATTTTTTTATCGACTCTAATTATATTGAGAGTATTTGCGGAAGGAATGGGTGAGCGTTCCTTCCGCTTCATATTGAGGGGGAGCATCCATTTGAGAAAATCTTTGCCTTTTGAATTATCAAGGGAGAAAACTTTTTTCGACTCATTAGGAGATTGGCTAGGCGATGTCCTGTATGACGAATTACCAGAACGAGGCTTTGAATACCGTGATGAGCAAATTTTCATGGCTTACCAAATAGAACAAGCATTAAAAGAAAAAAATGTATTATTCGCTGAAGCAGGGGTAGGTACGGGAAAAACGATTGCCTATTTATTACCGGCAGTATCGTACGCACGCTATACAGGCAAACCGGCATTAATCGCCTGTGCAGACGAAACATTGATCGACCAGCTCGTAAAAGAGGGCGGTGATATCCATAAACTGCGTGAGATATTAGGATTGGATATTGATGTCCGTTTAGCAAAATCACGTGACCAATATTTATGCTTAAAACGTTTTGAAGAAGCCGAAAAAACAGAAACGGAAGAATGGATTGACGATGTTGCGTTTTCTATTCCCGATGGCGTATACGCTCAAGGCAGCATGATTGCAGTGCAGCCGTACGGGGAGCGCTCGGATTATTCAGCGGTGAGCGATGAAGACTGGCAAAAAGTGAATTATAATTCCATTATGCAATGTGCGGTGTGCGATTTGCGCAATCGCTGTGGCCAAACATTGCACCGGGCGCATTATCGTAAATCAACGGACTTGATTATTTGTTCGCAAGATTTTTTAATGGAGCATTTGGCGACAAAGGAATCCCGCGAGCGTGAAGGACAGCTGCCGTTATTGCCGGAAGTTTCTATGATTGTGCTCGATGAAGGGCATTTATTGGAATATGCGGCGCAAAAAGCTTTGACATATAAAGTGCAGGCATACACAATCGTTGAATTATTGGAGCGTTTAATGGTTGACGGTGTTCGTGAGCGCACATTATATGCGATGGAGCATCTACAAGACCACCACGAACTATTTTTTGACCAGCTGCGCGAGGATGTCGTAGTGTCGGAAGAAGACCGGAAACGCATTGACAAATCCGGGCGCCTTATTAAATTGGGCGAGCGTGTCATTGCGGATGTGGAACAATTGCTGGAAGAATTTGTATTTGAATCAGAGCTCTACATGATTCCGGAATATGAGCTGAATATGGCAGAGGAATTTTTGGAGCATTATGCTGCGGCAATCCGGATTTTTGTTGCCCAGGGCGATGCGGTTGATTGGCTGGAGGATACAGATGGGGAAGAAACATTGGTTATTATGCCGCGCCTTATTACAGATGTCCTTTCTGAAACATTATTCTCGAAAAAAATGCCGATTGTATTTTCATCCGCAACTTTATCGGTGAATAAAGACTTCAGCTATATTGCTTCAAGCTTAGGCATTGAAAAATATCAAAGCTTTAGTGTGCCATCGCCGTTTGATTATGAAGAAGTAATGAAAATCTACTTGCATGAACTTTCGCAAACTGAAAAAGTAGCGAAAGTAGAGCAGCTATTAAAAGATGAAAAGAAAACATTAATCTTATTTAAATCCAAGCAAGCGATGAATCAATTTAAATCAAACTTGAGTTTAATGGTGCGCTTAAATGTGTCGTTTGAAGGAGACCGCGAGCTATCGGCAATTGTCCGTGATTTCCAAAGCGGCGATATCCAAACATTATGCTCATACCACTTGTGGGAAGGACTGGATTTGCCGGAAGAGGCGTTAACGCGTGTCATTATTTTCGACTTGCCATTCCCGCCGCATGATCCATTATTCGATGCGAAACGCTCTTTTGCACAAAATGCATTCGAGGAAGTGGAGCTGCCATTTATGCAGCTTCGTCTTCAGCAAGGAATGGGCCGTTTAATACGTACATCAAATGACCATGGCGACATCCATATATTATTAAATGACGAAGAGGCAAACGTAAAACAAAGCTTTGTCGACATTTTAGCAGTAGATCCACAATAAGCTATGTCACCCGTTCGAATGTTCGAACGGGTTTTTTAGCCGTTTGGGAGGCCGGGGGTTCAAACTTTTTTTAAAATAAAGTGAGGCAAAAGCAAAAATCGTCCGTCTATAGTGATAAGGAGGTGGAAAACGCATTGCCAATTGAACGAATATACATCTTATACAGTGAAAATATTTATCAGTTCATTTATTTTTTAGTGGGAGACGAGGAGTTAGCGAAAGATTTGACACAGGAAACGTTTATGAAAGCAATGAATAGCCTATCGCAATTTCGCGGCCAAGCAAGCGAAAGGACATGGCTCACAAAAATTGCGCGCAATCTCGTTTATGACCATTTCCGACGTAAAAAACTATTAAAATTCATCCCTTTACTAAAAGAACATGAGCAAATAGATTATACATATTCACCAGAACGATGGCTCCATGCAAAAACTGAACAATTCGAACTGTATGAAGCATTGGGGAAACTGCCGCACAATTATCGTGAAGCAATCGTACTGCGTAAAATTGAACAGTTTTCCATTAAAGAAAGCGCGCAAATTTTAGGATGGACAGAGGCAAAAGTTAAAAATTCAACAGAGCGCGGCATGAGAAAAATGAATGAGCTGTTAGGAGGGGAGAGAGATGCTTGAAACAAAATTAAAATTAATGGAGCGGAAAACTTTTGATGAAAAAACGAGACATGCCCAACTTCAACAATTAAGACTGAAAAATAAAAGACAAATTAAAAAGCAAAAACTCAAATATAGCGCAACACTCGGGCTTTTTGCAATACTACTATTTGTATTATTCCAAACACTCGGGCAATCGCCAAAACCGATTCAGTCCCAAGTACAAACGAATTTTGAGCTTGGGGAGTTAACAGAAGCGTCTTATCTCTACACAAAACGTCCAGAACGGATTTATGATTTAACTTCACCGTTTTATAGTGGGAAAATATTTACTGCTGATCAATCGATATTGAGGGAATTTGAATTGCTCTTTGAAAATGCTGAAGTGAAACCATTCGACGGACATTTGACGAATTATGAAAGTTCGACTGATTATTTATTTCAATTGAGCAATGGCGAAAAAGTGTACTTAAAAGAAATTTATGATAATGGGCAATCTTTCTTCGTCAATCCGAATACAATGATGCAAATTGAGCTACCGGAAGAAAACTTAAAGCAATTTAATTTACATTGGATGCATATTTATATGGAAAAAAATGATTTCCCGGCATGGAAACTTGTCCTTCTAACATTACTTTTTTTATTGATTATTTATGAAGCGATTAAATATAGCAAAAAGCATGTTTCCAAACATAAAAATTCACCAGTCATTAATTTGAGTTGCTTAGGCCTTGCGTATTTTATTGTATTTAAAATGACTGATTTTCTTGGTGTAAATCATTTGCTGTATATGTTTTTAGTTATCACCTTTTTTATGACTTTGCAGGAATATTTGTATATTGTTATAAAAAAACAACAGCCAAACTGGAAAAATTATATACGGTCAGCATTATTGGCAAATCTTTTTATCCTTGTTTTATTTCTATAAAAAATACCTATCCACTTTTCGTACAGCGGATAGGTATTATAATTTTACTCTTCATCATCATCAATTGTATAAAGGATAATAATATCTCCCGCGCCTTCCAATGTTGCGGGGATTTTAAATGCTTGCTGGAAACCATATAACTTTGTATGTCCTACCATTACTGTAGGCGGTGTAATATCCAGCTCCAAATCATATTGTCCAGTATATGTACATAGATTGCCTGCGATCATATTGCCGAGTTCGCCTGTAAATGATTCAAGCATAGGACCTTCCAAAGGCATTCCGAACATTGCAGAGCCAATCGCACCGAAAATTTCCGGTGTGCCATCAATGATAATACGCCCCTTTAAATCACCGACTAAACCGATCAGCACACCCATTTCTTTTTGTTCATAGGGCTCATTTGCTATTGCAGGAGATTTTACATCTATATTCATAGGTAAAATAGATTTTAATGAATGAATTGTACCGTTTAAAATAGTTTGAATATGCTTTGAAGTGCTCAAATGAAACTCACCCTCCCCGGACTTTTATTACATATTAACATGTTACTTTAGTATCTGTATAGTGTAAAAGTCAAGGATGCTCAAAATGGCCTATTTGCTTTTTTCAGTATACATCTATGTTTTTTTAGAATAAGTTTTCCTTTTCTTGGCATGCTTGACGCTTTATCGGCTGTGATATACAATGATATTGATAATTATTATCGGTATGTAGGGGCGGTGTGTGAAATGCTTTATACGTTTATTGGGGCAACGGTTATCGTGTATTTAGCTATTGGAAACTATGTATTGAAAAATGCGGCCAAATAATGACACTGTACAATTTATTCGACTTTGCTTGACTAATATTAAATTTCCATCGTGAAGCTCTTAATAAAAAGAGCTTCACGATTTTTTTCGGGAATATCGATTATGCAATTATCTGAAAATAGCAATTTGCAAAATGAAACATATAAAAACCGTTAAAATGCTTAAGAAAAACAATAAAAACAATAATTTTTAAGAAATACTAGCCGATTTTCTTAACTAATCATGATACTATAGAATTGTGACGAATTTGAGACAATCATATATCAATTATGCCTCGAAGCAATTGTGTACAGATTTTGATTTTGGGCTTATGTGACGCTGGTCGATCAGCTGTTGTCGCAGGACAAGATGGTTTTAGGCTGACCACCCATAGCCAATCCTTTAAAAATCTGGGGCATATGGCAGAGGCTTCTCTCAATCAGCAGGAGCTTAGACGCCTGCCGAATATTACAAACCAAGCATTTAACACCCGCTTATATAGAGGTGAGTGTTCTCTGCGGAATTAAAATAAAGGGGAAAGAAACATGACTTTGTTTGACGAAAAAATACAGGGATTGTTGCAGCAATCTGCATTACAATACATAATTTATAAAGAGAATGAGGATACAGAAAGAATCGAAAAGCTTAATCTGTTTGCGCGCAAGCTTCTGCAGAAAGAGTTCGTCATCGGTTTTGCGGGTCACTTTTCCGCTGGTAAATCGAGTATGATCAACGCGCTTTCAGGTGAGAATATTTTAGCGACAAGCCCAATTCCGACAAGTGCCAATATTGTAAAAGTACATAAGTCCGATGAAGATTATGCGATTTTGTATTTACACAATGAAAAGCCGGTGAAGTTTGAAGCGGGCTACGATATTAAGCAAGTAAAGGAATTGAGCAAAAACGGTGAATTAGTGTCGCAAATTGAGATTGGGCATAGTGCATCAAGCTTGCCTGCGGGAGTTACCGTCATGGATACGCCGGGTGTCGACTCGACGGATGATGCGCACGCAATGAGCACGGAATCGGCTCTTCACATTGCGGATATGGTGTTTTATACAATGGACTACAACCATGTGCAATCGGAGCTCAATTTCCAGTTTACGAAGCAATTAATGAAATACAATCCGAATGTTTATTTAATCGTCAATCAGATTGATAAACACCGTGAAGCGGAACTATCATTTGAAGACTTCAAGCAATCGGTTCATCATTCATTCGCGGCATGGGGCGTTTATCCGAAAGATATTTTCTTCACATCATTGCGCGAAAAACAATTGCCGAACAATGATTTTGACAAAGTGAAGAAAATCGTTATGGATTCAATGAACGATTGGCAGGAGCAATTAATTTCAACGGCGGAAAATACGCTGACAAAATTACAGCACGAACATGATAGTTATTTGATGGAAGAAAAGCAAGATCGCTTCACGACATACGCGGAGGTCGTATCAGAAGATGATTGGCAGCACCGTGACGATATTTTGGAGCAATATGAAAAACTGACGCGACAAACAGAGTTGTTCTCGTTTGATGTCTTTGACAAGCAGTTCGATGAAAAACGCAAAGAATTGCTTTCAAACGCGGCGATTATGCCAGCGGAAGTGCGTGAAAAACTGCGCAGCTATTTAGAATCCCAACAGGAAGATTTTAAAGTAGGCGGTCTTTTCACGGCGAAAAAGAAAACAGCGGAAGAGAAGGTACGTCGTCAAGAAGAGGCATATGCAGGCTTTAACCATGTCGTGCAATCTCAAATCACGGGACATATGAAAGCTCTGATGAAACAGGCACTAAAAGATGTCGGGGCATTGAATGATGAACGCGCGGCAAGTATCGATGCGAAAGAATTCAATTTCCCATTTTCAATCATTGAAAATCAAGTACAAAAAAATGCCGTCATTACAGGGGATGCGGTATTGAATTTTGCAAACCGTGTTGCAGAGGCGACGAAGCGCTATTTTATCCAAGAGACAGATGCTTGGAAAATCGGACAAAAGCAAATGTTGGAGCAAGTAGCTGCTGAAACAGCTGCACCAGTGAAGCTGAAAATCAATGCGATGTCGGAAAAAGTTCATGCGCTGGAGCATATTTTGCAAATCGAGAAGTTCCAAGCGTTCAGCAATACATTAATGAAGCAAGTATCAAATGAAATTCGCGCGGAGTCTAAGATTCATTTGGAAAATTGGATACATGCACATGAGCAAGCATTAAAGGATATCAGGCCATTTGATGAATCAATGCTGCAACTGCAACAACATGAAGCCGAAATCGATGAACAGCAAGAGCAGGAAAAAGCAGGAACAGGGCTGAATGTTGATGCGGTTATCGGGAAAGCATTAAAAACTGCGCATATTATTAACGATGTCCAAGGCTTTAAAGAAGTGTCGAATTTCTTGACGAAAAAGGTTGAGCGTCTTCAAAAACGCGACTTTACAATTGCATTATTCGGGGCATTCAGTGCGGGGAAATCAAGCTTTTCGAATGCTTTGATGGGCGAGCGCGTACTGCCAGTATCACCAAATCCAACGACAGCAGCGATTAACAAAATCCGTCCTGTCTCACCGGATCACCCGCACGAGACAGCAGATGTGCATTTAAAAAATGAAGCACAATTACTCGAAGATATTCAAGGCTCCTTTAAAGCAATCGGCTTAAATGTGAAATCGCTGGAAGAAGCGTATGACCGTGCTGAAGAAGGTTTGGCCGTCAAATTATCGGACGAGCGTTTAAATGTACATAAATCATTCATTCGCGCGTATTCAGAAGGATATGAAACATTTATGCCGAAGCTCGGTACAACATTGCGTGTCAACCGGGAAGACTTTGAATTGTATGTGGCACAGGAAAATCGGTCGTGCTTTGTAGATAATATCGATTTTTACTTTGATTCGCCACTCACTCGCATGGGTGTAACACTAGTCGATACACCAGGTGCGGACTCAATCAATGCGCGTCATACAGGTGTGGCGTTTGACTATATCCGAAACGCGGATGCGATCCTTTTTATTACGTATTTCAACCATGCGTTCGCAAAAGCGGACCGAGAATTTTTAATTCAATTAGGACGGGTGAAAGATGCGTTTGAATTGGATAAAATGTTCTTTGTTGTCAATGCGATTGATCTCGCTTCAACAGCGGAAGAAGAGGAAGAAGTAAAGGGCTATGTCCGTTCAGAGCTGCAGCGCTTCGGCATCCGCTTCCCGCGATTATACGGAGTGTCGAGCTTGCTCGCATTAAAGGAAAAGCAGGAGCGGCAAAATCACGGATCAGGGATGCCGCCATTCGAAGATGCTTTCCATCATTTCTTGAACGATGAATTAATGGGAATTGCCGTTCAAGCACTACAAGAGGAAGTAGAAAAAACAGAGGCTCGACTGCATGATTTGATTACGCAAACGGAAGAAAATCTGAAACGTAAAGACGAGCGACTAGAGGAATTGGCACATTTGGAAAGGCTTGTGCGTTCTAAGTACCAAACAACACAGACTTCAATGCTGGAAAGTGAAACAAAGCAGGAACTGGATGAGCTATTGTACTATGTATTGCAACGTGTATACTATCGTTATCCTGACTTTTTCCGTGAAAGCTATAATCCGTCAACCTTTGCGCAAATGCCGGCACAGCAGGCATTACAGACGGCATTGAAAGAAGTGCTTCAAGCGTTAAGCTTCGATTTTGCTCAAGAACTGCGCGTAACGAACTTCCGTTTGGCACAATTTATCGAGAAAAAGATGAAAGAGCGATTTAAAGATGAAGCACGTGATTTAAAAGAGCTGAATCCAAGTTTTGCGTTTTTAAGCTATGAATCAAAAGAGCCACAGCTGCTGGAATTTACTGGACCTTTCAAAGAGCCGACTCCGTACGAGGGAGTAAAAACGCATTTTAAAAATGTGAAAGCCTTCTTTGAGAAAAATGAAAAAGAGCAATTGCGTGATGCGCTCGAGCAATTGACAAAACCCAATGCGCAAAGCTACTTGGATGTTGAAAAAGCTAAAATAACGAATTGGGCAGCAAGCTTTATCGCGATTGAGGCGGAAGGGCTGCGTCAGCATATACTTGAACAGGCAGTGGAGCAAATCGAAACAGAGCGCTTATTGCTGCAGGAAGAAAGCCGTTTAGCCGTTTGGAAAGATATTTACGTACAATTAAAAGCGTAAGGGGGATCTTTTTATGCCGAATATTTTTGTGACAGCCGATAAAATGGAGCGGACAGGCCGCTTTATCGACACAAGATTTGATTTAAAAAATACGGATTTAGGCAGAACTTTATATGATGAAGGCCATATCGAAGGCGCAGTATTTTGGGATTTGAATGAAGATTTATCAGATTTGACAAAAGATGAAGGGCGTCATCCGCTTCCGGACAAAAAACAGCTCCAGTCTTTATTTGAAAAAAGCGGGCTGCAATATGATGATGCAATCTATATTTATGACCAAGGTGCAGCAGCATTTGCGACACGTGCCTGGTGGATTTTGAATTATGCTGGATTTAAACACGCATATGTTGTCAATGGCGGCTTTGAAGCAATGAAGGATGTGGGCTTTTCTGTTACGACAGAAGTGCCGGTATTTCAAAAAAGCACTTTAGATTTGCAGTGGAATGATGACATTTTAGTTAAGCGGCAGGATATTTTGCATATTATTGAAGGTAAGAGAAAGGCGACTTTAATAGATGCCCGTGCAGCCGATCGTTACAGCGGCGAATTTGAACCATTCGATAAAGTGGCTGGGCATATCCCGACGGCCAAAAACTATGATTGGGAACAATTGCGGGATGGCACAAAATTAGTTATTACATCGTCGATTCTGCAAAAAGTGCCGAAAGACGAGGAAGTTGTCGTATATTGCGGCTCAGGTGTAACTGCAACCCCGGTTTATGCGATTTTAAAAGAAGCAGGCTATGACAACCTGAAAATTTATATGGCCGGTTACAGTGATTGGGTAAATCACCATCCAATTGCAACAGGAGAAAACCAATAACTAATAAAATAAGCTATAAGAAAAGTTTAATCGCTTTTCTTATAGTTTTTTGTTTGAAGGAAATTATAGGCTTTGGCGTTCAGGCTAACTTTGCAGGAAGGTGTTGTCCCAGTCCAGGCAAAACGCTCCAACATCTTGGCCTTTTAAGAATTGGACGGACAATCTAATATTTTTGTTCTTGCAAGGAATTTTATTTTTCGTTTTTATGGATTTTATTATTTGAGGTAGAGGATATCTTTACTTTTGCAAATTACTTTTGGATTTGTAAAATTCAAACAATTAATGAGCCGCCATTCATTAATTGTGTTATAGTATATTTGTATAGAAAAAGGGGATAAAGGAGTGAAAAATCATGTTTTTCAAGAAAAAAACCGAACGGCAATCGCAATCTGGGGTGAATATGATAAATGGCTTTGTAGCATTTCAGTCAGTGAAATTGAATGTTCACTGCTTTGAAGTGGACGGTGTTTTAATTGATACAGGCTCTGCTTCACTCCTTGAACAGTTTAAACCATTTTTCGAACAAGCCGACATCGATCAAGTTATGCTGACACATTACCATGAAGATCATTCAGGCGGTGCGCATTATTTACAAACAAAATATGGTGTCCCGATAAACATGAGTGATTTGCGGAGGGAAGAATGCACAAAAAAAGCGGCATATCCGATGTACCGTAAGCTTTTCTGGGGGAGTCGCGCACCGTTTGAGGCCGAAGCGATTGGCGAGCGTTTCGTATCACGTTCAGCAAATTGGCTTGTTATCGAAACACCAGGACATACAAACGATCATTTATCATTTTTGAATGAGTCGACAGGTCAGTTATTTACAGGGGATTTATACGTCTCGCCTAAAACAAAGGTCGTGCTACGCGAAGAAAGCATCCCGCAAATTATTAATTCTTTAGAGCGGGTACTTTCCCTTGACTTTCAGGAAGTATTTTGTAATCATGCAGGCCATATCGAGCAAGGAAAGCCAGCGCTGAGAAAGAAACTGGAATATTTGAAAGAGCTGAGCGGAAAAATAGAATTGATGAACGAAGAAGGCATGACTGCCACGGAAATTAAAAAGATGCTTTTTGAGAAAAAATATCCCATTACAAAATTGTCGTTGGGAGAATGGGATTCAGCGCATATTGTATCATCCGTTTTAAACAAATAAAACGGAGAGTCATAGCTGTCTAGCAGGGGGAATTCTGCTAGGCAGCTTTTTTGGGTGATAATATTCAAACAATCGGCTATTGGAAATCTTGCCTGAAAATATCCATATATATCGTAATATTATGTTTACAATTCCTTAACAATTAACATTGCATAGAAACGGGTATAAAACGATGAACAAATTTTTCATGTGTGAAATTTATCGGAAATGTCGAAAAAAGGCATATTATCAATAATATTTTAATGCATTCTGAATATTTCATTTTAGAATAGATAAAATGAAAACAAGATTATGGAGAATCTATGTTTTTTAATTGTAAAGGTTTTGTAAAGAACATAAATTAATGTTGAAGATATTGAAAAATCGGTGTTATGATTACCTAGGTTTTGATTTACAAACTTCATTTTAGGGGGATTTTATTCCATGTTCAACTCGAAAAAACCAGATCCATTTTTTGAAGGATTATTAAATATCGCAAAAAATGTACAACAAGGTGCGAACTATGCAAAAGAATCGACAATTACGACTGTATCTGACTTAAAACAAATTCAAATTAAAATGAAATCCTATGAAACAGCCGGCGATAAATTAATTCATGAATTGATCGTGAAATTGAATGACTCCTTTATGACGCCAATCGAGCGTGAAGATATTTTAGCATTGGCTATTAAATTAGACGATATTTTAGACGGCATCGAAAATACGATTGCGCATTTTGAAATGTACTCGTTTACAGAAGTGAATCAATATATGCGCGATTTTGTGGACTATATCGCCAAATCTTCCGATGAAGCAGTAAAAGCAATGCATTTATTAAATAAAAAAGATTTAATCGGTATGCGCCAACATGCCATTTTAATTAAAGATTACGAGCGCGAATGTGATGAGCTTTTCCGCAAGTCCATTACTGAATTATTCCAAGTTGAAAAAGATCCGATTCGCTTAATCATTTTTAAAGATTTATATGAGCAATTAGAAGAAATTGCCGATTACTGCCAAAATGTTGCGAATACAATCGAATCAATTATTATGCGCAATGCATAATTAAAAAGGAGTAAACTATGAATACGTTATTAATCATTACCGTACTCGTTGTCATCTTTGCATTGGCATTCGATTTTATTAATGGTTTCCATGATACAGCGAACGCCATTGCAACGTCTGTATCGACGCGTGCGCTAAAGCCCCGTGTAGCAGTAATTTTAGCGGCAGTGATGAATTTCGTTGGTGCAATAACTTTTGTAGGAGTAGCGAAAGCGGTGGCATCCGGAATTGTTGACCCATTCTCCTTAAACGCATTTGAAGGGGACGTTACAGGCTCTGTTGTTATTTTAGCGGCATTAAGCTCAGCGATAACATGGAACTTATTAACGTGGTATTTCGGAATTCCTTCAAGTTCATCACATACGTTAATCGGTTCAATTGCAGGTGCGGCGGTTGCATCGGCAGGTTTCAGCATTTTAAATTACGAAGGTTTCGCGAAAATTTTACAAGCGCTGATTATTTCGCCTATTTTAGCATTATCACTTGGCTTTATTGTAATGAAGCTCTTCAAATTTATATTCCATCGCTCGCCATTATATGGAACGACAAAAGCATTCCGATTGACGCAGATTGGGACTGCTGCCTTACAATCGTTTACACATGGTACAAACGATGCGCAAAAAGCAATGGGTATTATTACGATGGCATTAATCGCGGCAAACTGGCAATCTACAGATGAAGTACAAGACTGGGTTCGCCTTGCCTGTGCATTAGCGATGGGCCTTGGTACATCAGTAGGCGGTTATAAAATCATCAAAACAGTAGGCGGCAAAATCATGAAAATCCGCCCTGTGAATGGAGTAGCGGCTGACTTGACGTCTGCATCAATCATTTTCGGCGCGACAGTGATTGCGTTGCCAGTTTCGACGACACATGTTATTTCATCAGCGATTATGGGTGTTGGTGCTGCACAGCGTGTTAAAGGCGTAAAGTGGGGCATGGCGCGCAAAATCGTCATTACATGGTTCATTACATTGCCAATCTCAGCGGTCATGGCTGGCTTATTCTACTTATTATTCAGTGTTATTTTCTAACAGCAAATACAGCGTCTATTATTTTGGCGCTCCCGCAAAAACGATGGACTTTTAAAATCAAATTGTTTTTCATATTTAGATAAGGCGCTTTTTATTCGATTTGAATAGAAAGTGCCTTATTTTTTGGGAAGAATTCTGCTCATTAAGGAAAGTAAGCGGAAATATTCCGGTTATTTGCGCAGTCGGACTCGTTTCGGGCTAGATAAAGGGAGATTTTCCGGTTATCCAAAGCAAAACCCGCCATTTTCTTGTATTTAGAAACGATAAGCGGAATTTTTCCCTCTATTTAGGCAGTTTTTTAATTATTTTTCCAAATAGGCGGAATTTCTCCGTCTATACAGCGAATAAAACCTTTAACCCGCTCCCCCCCGGCTCATAAGAACGGGAGCGATCCCTCTACCTCATGTAATTAGCGCTACTTCAATGTTTTAAATAATCCTGGAATTGTGCATGGACATTTTCGATAGGGATGAATAAACCAACTTTCCCATGCCCTTCGCGAGTACCTGTAGCAAAGACGATGCCAATCACTTGCCCGGCTTCATTAATGACAGGGCTTCCGCTATTGCCGCGATAAACAGGTGCATTCATCATAATGATGTCGGTTTGAATGCCATTTGCGTTTGTATAATCCAATATTTTCCCTTCATTTGCAACTCCGCTGAATGCTAGCGGATTACCGATGAAATAAACATGCTCGTTTTTACGGAATTCACTAGTTTTTGCGAGTGATAAGTACGGCAAATTTAGCGCATCGATTTTCAATAACGCTAGATCATACTCTTCATATGCCTCTATAACTTGGGCCTTGTAAAGTGAATCATCAGGGAATATGACAGTAATCGTTAAAGCATCGTCAATCACATGGTCATTCGTTAAAATGTAGCCGTTTTCCGATACAGCAAATCCGGTTCCTTTTCCTGAATCGGTATTAATCGTCACGACTGATTGCTTGTACGTTTGAATATTTTCCTGACTCGAGAGCTTTGCCGACGCTTTTAAAAATTCAATTGCTGGGATGGAATATATATTGAAAATGACGGCGAATGTATTGAAGGTCAATGTCAATGCCATTAGCCAAACGACAATACGTATGCCCGGTTTTTGCTTTTTCGGCTTTTTTGATTTTTCGTTTAGACGATTTTCACGATCTTTTGCAAGGGCCTTCTCTTGTTCTTCTAAAACAAGCTCCAAAAATTCCTCTTCTGTCAATTGCTCGGTATTTGTTTTATCTGTCATTTTTACCCCTCCACTATGTATAAGTTTATCAAAAATATGAGAAGTTTGTGATGGAAAGCTTTGTGACAACTTACTGTAAAATAAACTTTGTGAATATTTTCATATTACGATAGGAAAAATATTTCGTGCATTTCATCACATACTTTACCCTGATAAAGCACACTTTTAAAAATGACAGCCCTTACATTTTATATTTTAATATAATTTATTGTGTATGAAATCACAAACTATAATAGATGGATAAAATAACTTGAGCTACTGATATAACAGCGTTTTTGGATGTTTCATCTAAATAGGAGAAAAAATAAAAATTATTGTTGACAATGGAATTTTAAAGGGCTAACATACGTAAATATAAAGAAAATTCTAAAAATTAGAAAGGGCTGGTTAAAATGGATTTAATGAAAAAATCGCTGGAAATGCATGAACACTTTGGAGGGAAGATGGAAATACGCGCAAAAGTACCAGTGCAGGATAAATATGATCTAAGCTTAGCCTATTCTCCAGGAGTAGCCGCGCCTTGCTTGGCAATTGAACAAAATCCTTCAACAGTGTACGACTATACGATGAAAGGCAATTTAGTGGCGGTCATTACAGATGGGACGGCTGTATTAGGGCTGGGGGATATTGGCCCTGAAGCTGCCTTGCCAGTGATGGAAGGGAAAGCATTGTTGTTAAAGCGCTTTGCAAATGTGGATGCAGTGCCGGTTTGCTTAAACACGAAGGATGTCGATGAAATTGTCCAAGTCGTAAAAGCGATCTCTCCTACATATGGAGGCATCAATTTGGAAGATATTTCAGCTCCTCGCTGCTTTGAAATTGAAGACCGTCTGCGTGCAGAGTGCAATATTCCCGTATTCCATGACGATCAGCATGGTACGGCAATTGTTGTTGGTGCGGCATTAATCAATGCATTGAAAATTGTTAAAAAAGAGCCGAAAAATATGAAAGTTGTCATTAATGGGGCAGGGGCAGCCGGAATTGCGATTTTGCGTATTTTAATTCAAATGGGTTATGTCAATGTCGTGATGTGTGATACGAAAGGCATTATATATGAAGGTCGCCCTGAAGGCATGAATCCGATTAAGGAGCAAGTGGCCAATTTAACGAATCCGTATCAATTGCGCGGCACTTTGGATGAGGCGCTGGTGGATGCAGATGTCTTTATTGGTGTATCGGCAGCGGATATTTTAAAGGAGCAGCATATCCAGTCAATGGCGAAAGACCCGATTATTTTTGCATTGGCAAACCCGAATCCGGAAATAACACCAGACAATGCAAAGAAATGGGGTGTACGTATCATCGGTACCGGACGCTCGGACTATGCAAATCAAATTAACAATATGCTTGCATTTCCGGGCATTTTCCGTGGGGCGCTAGATGTGCGTGCAACGGATATTAACGAGGCAATGAAACTTGCGGCAGTCGAAGCCATTGCGTCCCTTGTAACGGATGAAGAACTGCGCGAAGATTTTATTGTGCCAAGCTCGATGGATGAACGGGTCGCAGGGGTTGTCGCTAAAGCGGTCGGTTCAGCTGCAATTGAAACCGGGGTATCAGTACTATTCCAGCAAGAAGCTGTTCTGAAGCAATCGATTGCAATGTAAAAAAGCGATGAAGACCGGCATAAAGATTTTCATCGCTGTGAAGGAATATAATATTCTTCATACTGTGCATAGCAACAATTTTTTAGTCTAAAGTCGCCGGCCCCGAGCTTTTTTCGATTCTTCCTGTGAAAGTGATGGAGTACCTGCTTTCTTGTATGGTTTGTCGAAATTTTCGGGGCTGCATGGCCGCTTTAGCGTTTTGCAAGGCTGCTTCTATATTAAACTGCCTGCAATTCTTCTGTTAATTGCTCAAGTTGTGTGATTAACTCACCGATGAAGGCGATTGTGTTACGCAACGGCTTTTCGGTTGTAATATCAACGCCCGCCATTTTCGCTAGCTCAACAGGTGTTTTCGTGCCGCCTGCTTTCAATACTTCGATCCAGTCCGCAACAGCTGACTCATCACCGTTTGCAATACGTTCATATACTTGTGTGGAGATTGTCAGGCCTGCTGAGTAAGTGTATGGGTATAAGCCCATGTAATAGTGCGGCTGGCGCATCCAAGTCAGTTCAGCACCTTCATTGATTTCCACCGTGTCGCCCCAGAATTGCTCCAATACTTCGCGTTTTAATTCATTTAGCTTAGGAGCATTGACACTGCCCCCTGCATCAATAATTTCGTATACTTTGCGTTGGTATGCAGCTTCAAGTAAGTGCGTCACAAAGTTATGGTAGTACGTACGGCTAATAATCGTTGAAATAACCCAGCGTTTAAAGCGAGCATCCGTAGAATTTTTTAATAGATGATTCGCCATAAGCATTTCGTTCATTGTTGATGGTGCTTCAATGAAATAAAGTGAAGGACGCGCATTGAAGATGTTTTGCGCATCGTTTGCCAAATAGAAGTGACCCGCATGGCCTAATTCGTGTGCAAGAACGAACACTTCATTCATGCGGCTAGTCCAGGAAATCAATACATATGGATGCACACCATAAGGGCTGGAACAAAATGCGCCTGTTGATTTTCCGGCATTTTGCGCGAAGTCAATCCATCGCTCATCGAAAGAACGATCGACCATGTTTGTATAATGCTCGCCCATAATGGCTAACCCGTCCTTCATATACTGGCGAGACTCTTCAACAGTAATTGTTGGCTCATACGATGGGTCCAATGAGATTTTAAGATCCGCAAACGTCATTTTGTCCAATTGATGTGTTTTTTTCAGCAGCTCTGCATAGCGGCGCATATGTGGTGCAAGCTCATTCATGATCAAATCAATTTGACGGTCATACATCGAGCGGTCCACACGCTGTGATTGCAATAATGAATCGAAAATATTGTCATAGCCGCGCAGATCCGCTTCTGTTTTTTCAATCGTCAAATGCGAGTTATAAGTTTTGGCAGTCGTATGCTGATAGTCGCGCAATTTTTTTGAAAACGCATCAAATGCAGCACGGCGTTTTTTCGTGTCAGTTTCGAGCTCCCAATCGCCTTCGAATAAGTTGTAGCTTAATGGAAACGATTCGCCATCCACTTCAAAGTTCGGGAATTGCATATCGACCAATTTTGTCGTGTTGTAAAGCTCGTATGGTGCGTTAAACGTTGCGCCGAATGCTGCTAAAGCTTTTTCCGCTTCCGGGTGCAGCTGGTGCGGTTTTTGAACTAATAATTTATCGATAAAGTTCTCGTATTCCGGTTTCAAATTTTGTGCTTCTTTTAATACGCTCCCATCTAAAGCCAATAAATCACTTGTCACAAATGATAGCTTTGTCGCTATGCTTGCAGCTAATGAACCATAGCTTGCTGCGCGCATTTGGTTTTCCGTGCTCGTTTGGTCAACACTATGCGAAAGACTTGCATATGTGCCGATTTTCACCATTTTTTCCTGAATGTTTTTAGTTGCTTCTATTGCCGCGATAACGCCTTTTGCATCTGTAATTGTGCCCGCCAGCTGTTCGGCACTCT
Source organism: Solibacillus silvestris (assembly GCF_051967575.1). Classification (NCBI taxonomy): domain Bacteria; kingdom Bacillati; phylum Bacillota; class Bacilli; order Caryophanales; family Caryophanaceae; genus Solibacillus; species Solibacillus silvestris. The sequence goes on along the minus strand of NZ_JBQCJW010000031.1, from coordinate 4,986 downwards.
TATCGACAAGCAGCTTCATTTCTTCGATTGCTGCCGAATAAGCTTCTTCTGAAGAGAATAAATCATTTAAATTCCAAGTTTCTTGAATGGGTACTTCACTGCGTTTCAACATTGACATAAGTTGCCTCCTAATATTACGATATTCGAAATAAATAATAACATATTTCTGAAAATTTAGGAAGTAAGGAGAATGAGAAACATAGCAAACTTTTTGTCACCTAAAAAATTAAATGTATACTAAAATAGAGAGGCATGGAAACAAGAAAAGAGAGTGATGACAATGCATGAAGTGAAAGATTGCAGTTTAATACTGGAAGGCGGGACATTCCGTACGGTTTTTACGGCAGGGGTGCTGGATGCCTTAATGGAAGAGAAAATCAAGATGCCGTATATTGCGGCCATTTCTGCAGGGGCGATTAATGCAGTGTCGTATATGTCGAATCAGCCCGAGCGTACGATGCGTGTGCTGACAACATACCGCAATGACCCGCGATATATGGGCGTACGCAATTTTATAAAGGAAAAAAGTCTTTTTGGATTGGATTTTGCCTATAACATTGTGCCAAATGAGCTCGATTTATTTGATTGGGAAACGTATTACAACTATCCCGGCGAAGTGGAATTTGGATTAACGAATGCTTTTACAGGCAAGGTGGAATATAAAAGCGCCCACAGTATGACGAAAACCTGTGATATTTTGCAGGCTACTTGTGCCATTCCCGTAATATTTCCGGAAATTAAAATTGATAATGTACCATATTATGACGGGGGATTAGCCGATTCGATTCCTGTAAAACGGGCGGTCGAAAAAGGATTCAACAAACATTTACTTATACTGACAAGAGAGCCTGGCTATGTAAAAGGGTCCTCGAAGTCAAATCAATGGGCGACAAAGCTTTTCCAAAAACGCTATCCAAGACTCGCAGCAGCGATGAAACAGCGTGCGAATATGTATAACGAAACAATGCACTATATCGCGGAATTGGAAAAAAGCCAGGAAGCTTTCATTTTCAAACCGGACCGTGCGATAAAAAGTTTCGAAAGCAAGGTCGACCAAATGAAAGCAAACTATGCAATCGGCTATGAACATGCGATCAAACAAATGCCTGAGTTGAAACAGTTTTTGGGAATTTCGCAAGGTTAGGGGAATTGTAAAAGACTTGTAAATAAAGAATAGGGTATTTCAATTATTTCGCGAATAGGAGCAGCATGGCTAATTTATTGGTCATGCTGCTCTGTTTTTCAAATGCTATATTTTTTCCTTATCAAGCCATCAGAACTAATAGGGGAAGTTGCACTAATGCCCAATTTTATGGGTAGCCATTAATCGGAAATTCCGAACCCATGTATAGCAACAAGTTAACAAATGGTTAATATTCTTTTTTATAAACCATGTCCAGAAAGATTGAAATAAACAATACTTCTAAAATCGCTAACATAATGCTTGTTTCTTGAAGTTCTTCGCCCGCTCATCTTTTGCCGTAAAATGTAATGCTGAATAAGCTAAGCAGATTACTTTTTTTGTTAAAATAAGTACAAGTCATTGGGGTATTCGCTGTCTAGACATCATATGTATAAAAAGTGGTCTATGACTTAATTCAAGCAACATTACTCGAACAGATATAGTGATTGAATTATGCTAATATTGAATCAAATTGAAATTGAAGGGGGTTTTAGTTATTGGAGAAGCAACAGAAATCATACGTATTATATATCCTGTTGCACTGGCAGGCGCGATTGGATTATTTGTTATATTACGGCTTAAAAATAAACATAGTAAAAATAGTCTAGGGAAGAAACAGTCAAAAAGCGCTCAAACTTTATTGGATAGTCTAATACCGCTAGGATTACTATTTGGCAGTCTTGTCGGGATTGTTTTAAGTATATTTACCTCAATGCCGCTATTATCTACAGTAAATTTAGGCGCTGCAACAGGTTTGCTGGCAGGGTATTTTGCCTATGAAATTTATAGCAAAAAAGAGGGAACTTCCTCTCAATAGCAATGTTCTGGCTAACAGGCATTCAATGTTGGATTGGTTTTACGTTAATTCAGCAATTGTATTTCATCCAATGTGCGAAACGGCAAAATCCAAAAATAATCACTATTTTAAATTGAACGATGAATGTCTGTTTTATGATAATCAGCGGATATCTGAATGCCCGCTGAGTTCCGGAACTTAGCTTGAGCTTCGCGGTTTGTAACATCGGCTTAACTATACCCATTATAGTCCATATCAAAAAATCTGAAAGCAATTATGCCAAGGTGCAATTGCTTTCAGATTTTTTTAAGGGGATAAATAAATGATCTTTACTAACTTTTATGCAATTTCCGGGGTTTTAAACTGCTTGTAAAGATATTTAAGCTGAGTAATAAAATCAAGCCGATGCCAATAATACTTACAGTTTGGTTATTACCAGAGAATACAGAGTAATACATGAGTCCGAAAATAAGTAAGACGAGCAGAAATATGATGAGAAAATATAATTTATATAACGATTTTAATAATACATATTTTTGTCCATCATCATACATGTTTAATGAATCTAAAACAGGCTCCTTTTTATTTGGTGTAGGCGGGGAATAATTCGAAAAAATAATAGATGCCATTTTTGAATCTGACATGGAAAATAATACTGAAATGACACCAAGAATAAAAGATGCTAATACAATTTGCGGATGTTCTTCTCGTAAAAAAATAAAGCCTATAACAGTTGCGATAAAAGCAATGACCAATGATGTTATGATTGCATTCGGGATCCGATAATACTTTCGTTCAAGCGAGTGAAAAAAAATATCTTCATCGTCAGTAGATGGATAGCTCAATGCGCGTGATACTTTTAAATTGTAGGAAGCGGCGAAAGCTAATAAAAGACCGCTACTAATATTGCAAAGAAATAAAAGCAGTTCGGTTGTAGAAATAACGGAATAGGATACCCATAATTGTTGTAGGCTGTAAAAAGTAATAATTAAAGCAGTTGTTAACAAAATCATTCAAGTTCCTCCTTTTCAAACATAAAAACTTTTTCAATCGGTTCATTAAAAACATACGCGATTTTCGTGGCGATTAATAAAGATGGCATATATTCATTTCTCTCAATCAGACTAATTGTTTGGCGAGAGATTTTTGCTTTTTTAGCCAAATCGGTTTGGTTCATGCCTTCCCTTGCACGCAGCTCCTTTAATCTGTTTTTCATCTAATCACCTCATAGTAATTGTAAATGATGGATGTCAAATTGACAATGATAATAGTCAAAAAAGACGTTATCAATGTCAATTGAATTTGAAGTATTTTAAATTGAGGTTTAGTAAGATTGAAAAAAATGTAGTATATAGCCTTTATAAGTATAAGGTTTTCAAGGAAATGGCAATGGATATATATCGTGTTATACGATATAATCGGTATTATCGATAATAAAAGGGTGGTTTAATGGATAAAGAGATAAAATTATTAAATCAGTACTGGACTGATATTTATTTTGCCCTTCACTATGTACATGAAGAACAAATTTCACATCAGGCGGTGAGAATTTTGCAATGGATTGATAAAACGAATTCAAGTAGTGTAGGAAATATTGCAGATTATTTGAAAATCTCGCATAATACTGCTTCAGAGCATATAAAAAAATTAGTGGAAAGAAAATATCTTTTAAAGTCTAGAAGTGCGGAAGATGAACGGAAAGTTGTTCTTCAACTTACAAAATTGGGAGAAGTGGTTCTCAAAAGAAATACGAGTCTCGATGAATCAAAGCTTGAAAAAATTATGCAATCGCTGAGTGATCAAGAAAGATTAGATTTAATCAATAGCCTAAAATTATTGAGTGAGCGCGCTCAATGATGTATACAATTGCAAAAATTTTAGTTTCGGCAATAATTATCGGACTCGTAACAGAATTTGCAAGAAAATTTCCGACATATGGGGGAATCATTGCAGCATTGCCATTAGTAAGTATGCTTAGTATTTTATGGTTATCAATACAGGGAGAACAAGCGGATACATTAAATAAATTTATAGTGGGGGTCTTGCTCGGTCTACCAGCAACGGTCGTTTTATTAATCATTGTTTACATAGGAATGAAAAATTCGTTGCATTTATTTTGGTCAATCCTTTTAGGGATAGGGGGATGGGGCATTTTTTTAGTTGTTCAAGATTACCTTATTAAAATTATTAAGAATATTTGATGGAGACTTTATTAAAATAAACATATTACGAATGTGATATTTGCGAAGTTCTAACCGCATGGACAGCAATTGTTTTGTTAATATAAAATATAAATGGATGCTATGTTTGAACAAATGTTTATTGAATATAAGAGCATTAGGCAAATGATTGATGCTTATAGATAATTTTGAGTTATACCGGTCAATTTTTACTAGGTCATATACATATACACAATAATGTATGGATATTTTAAGATTCCTGAAATTCAAACTAGTTGTTCATTTGGTGTTTTAGAACATACATACTTGTTTAAATATTTATAGAGCATTAGTTTTTATTTCATTAAAATCCTTATAAAAGGTGAATTTAATAATTTATTTAATCACTTTATCTTCCTATTTTATTATTTTAAGCTAATTATATCGAAAGAAATATTTATTGGATCTGAAGTCTTATATACTTATATTTGAGTAATACAGTGTAGATCCTATTATATTTCGATAATTCGCAAAAAATGGTAGGAGGTATTCTAATGGAAAATATAATTAAAAGAGCGTCAATTATAGCTAAACAGGCTGTTATTGAAGCAGGGAACTTAGCAAAAAGTAAATTTGGTCAAACTTATGAAACTGATTATAAAGGTATGAATGAGGATTTAGTTACAGAAATAGATATTATGGCTGAGACAATTATAATGAGTGCTATTAATAAACACTTTCCTACCCATAGAATACAAAGTGAAGAAATGGGCGGTGTTTGTCAATATAGTTGTCGCATCAAGCTACTTAACTTTTCTATCAAAATCAAAATCTGTTCTATTAAAATC